>JAHDGT010000076.1 GCA_020631675.1 Bacteroidota bacterium | reverse complement strand
TTCTGTGGGAGTATTTCCATAAGTACATCCGCACAGTCTGATGGTGGTAAAACCTGGACCATTCAGGAGTGCTTTGACCATGCGAAGGACAATAACTTACAGCTAAAGCAATTGCAGGTAGGCGAGCGAATCGCAGAAGAGAACTTGCGTACCAGTGAGGCAGCCCGTAATCCGAATGTCAATGGCAGTGCTTCTTATGGGGTAAGTGTGGGTAGAAATATTGACCCGGTAACAAATAGTTTCAGTACCAGCACCATACAATCTTTCCAACCGAGTATAAACAGTGTATTCCTGATTTACGGCGGCGGACAAGTAAAAAATAACATCGCACTTTCAGAATCACAGTTGGAACTGAGTCGCTTGCAGAGTGACGAAGCTTTATACAATATAGAACTCAGCATTCTGACGGCTTATATGAATGTGCTTTTAGCGGAAGAACAGGCAACTGTTGTTGCGGAACAAGCTCAACTGACCAGCGAACGCTTGGCTCGTTCTGAAAAGATGGTGAAAGCGGGTTCTATACCTAAAGGGGATTTAAAGAGTATTGAGGCACAGATGGCCACCGACCGTATGAATGCAGTGAGCGCGGAGAATGCCATTGCCAATGCTTATTTGTTCTTACAGCAGTTGTTGGATTTGTATGAACCCATGCAATTGACAACCCCCAATGTGAATGAAGTGCCTTTATCATTGATCGAGCAGATGAATGTAGAGGAAGTATTCCAAAATGCCTTGGCTTATCAGCCTTCTTTTAAGACCGCGGCGATGAATGACCGCATTGCCGAGCAGCGTTTGCTGATCGCGGAAAGTGGTAAACTACCCAGTTTATCACTGATCACGAACATCAATTCTCGGTGGTCTAGCTTAGGTCGACAAATCGACGAAGATGCGGATCCCATAGAGCAAATCGTCGATGTGGAGATTCCTTCTTTAGGCACAGTGAGTATTCCCTTCGGTACGGTACCCGCGTTTGAAAGAGCACCATTTGTTCCTCAGTTGGGGGATAATTTCGGGGGCTATATGGGTTTGAATTTACAGGTACCTATTTACAATAATAGACGAGTAAAGAGTCAGGTCAACTTAGCGCAGTTAGATATTGAGAACCGACGATTGATGAAAACGGATACGGAGCGTCAGCTGCGTAGAGATATAGAACAGGCCTTTTTAAATGCTAAGGCTGCCGCGGAAAGGTATAAATCAGGTTTAGCCAATATTGAGGCTTTGCGTCAGGCAATGGAATTTACAGAGAAGCGCATGGAAGTGGGTAGCGGGAGCAACTATGAATATTTCATCGCACAGAACAATCTGACCACTGCTGAGTTGAATCAACGATCGGCCAAGTACGAGTACTTGTTCCGTCTGAAGATATTGGATTTCTACCAAGGGAAGTCGATCAGTTTTTAATCCCTCGCAACAGGGATAGGAGCGGTAATGAGCCCGATAGATGCGCCCTGAGCGGCGGGCTAAAAAGGCGGCCCAGAGGTAGCCATTTTTAGCCCTGCCAGCGAAGCAGCAGATAGCGGGTGAATTTTAGCGGATAGCCCGGCCACGCAGTAAAACGGCTGCGCCTTTTAGACGTAAGACATGAGAATCAAGACATAAGAATCGTGCTGAGTGCCGATTCTTTTGACCAATTATCTGCGCAGTCTTTTATTGCGTGGGTTGCCCTGAACAACAATATTAAAACAATACCTATATAAACATGGCGCAAAAGCGTAAACAGCAAAAGAAGAAGAAAAGTAATAGGTGGCTTTACCTTTTACTACTTGCCGTAGTGGGGCTGACGATCATCGCAGCAGTAGGAAAGAGCAAAGGATGGTTCGGTAAAAAGAACTTTCTGAAGGTGGCTACTGAAGCGGTAGAAGGGAGAACCATTATTGAAACCGTATCTGCCAATGGTAAGATATACCCAGAGGCGGAGGTGAGTATTTCCTCTGATGTATCTGGCGAGGTGACTCGTTTAGTGGTGGAGGAAGGAGATTCTGTAAAATCAGGGCAATTGGTAGCAAAGATCCGCCCTGATATTTATGAGTCGATGGTGGAAAGAGCGGAGGCTGCGGCAAATGCGGCACGTTCGAATCAGGCGAATGCGGAAAGCAGGATCGCTACTTTTGATGCACAGATCGACCAGATCCAAACACAAATTGATAATGCTCGTAAAGCCTACGATAGAGCGAAACAACTCTTTCGCGATGATATTGTCAGTCAGGCTGAAGTGGATCAGGCGGATGCTGCGTTGAAGGGTCTGGAAGCTCAGAAAAAAGGCTTTCAGGCAGAAATCAATGCCGCTCGAAAATCAATTGAAGGTGCAGGATATAATGTGCAGAGTGCGGATGCGAGCCTGAAAGAAGCAAAAGAAAATTTATCGCGTACGTATATCTACGCTCCTACGAATGGAATCATCTCAAAGCTGAATGTGGAGCAAGGTGAACGCGTGGTAGGTACGACTCAAATGATGGGTACGGATATGATGCGAGTGGCGAATTTCGATGAGATCGAAGTGCAGGTAGATGTGAGTGAGAACGACATCATTCGCGTGAGTAAGGGGGATACTGCGGTCGTAGAAGTGGATGCCTATATGGGCAGAAAATTCAAGGGAATTGTTACGCATATTGCCAATTCTGCTCAAGATGGCTTGGAAGCGGCTGCGGATCAGGTAACGAACTTCACCGTTAAAGTGCGCATCCTTAAAGATTCTTATAAAGATCTGTACAAAGACTATAAAATTCCTTTCCGTCCGGGCATGTCGGCTACGGTTGATATTCAGACGAAGACTTTACGCAATACGGTGAGTATTCCAATACAGGCGGTCACAACTCGTGAAATACCTGACTCTTTGAAAACAGGCAATGCGTCTGAGGAAGAGCTTAGAGAGCTGGTATTCGTTTATGACGGTACGGGTAAGGTATTTGAAAGAGATGTGAAAGTGGGTATTCAAGATGAAAAGTACATCCAGATCACCGACGGACTAAAAGCGGATGAAGAAGTTGTGGTAGCTCCTTACCGCCTGATCTCTAAAAAGTTGGAAGATGGCAAAGAGGTGGAGAAAGTGAAAAAAGAGGAGTTGTACAAGAAGAAAGAACAAGGCTGGGGCGGCGGTAAAGATGACGATAAGGAATAATAAGCCCCACTCCTTCCTATAAAGCCAAAACGGGCAAGCCAGATCGCATTTCAATCTGACTTGCCCGTTTTCTTTTTCAGGTCTATAGTTGATGATCAATTGTAGGAAGGATCCATGGGGTAAAGACTCATCATTTTGTATTCACCACCCATTTCTTGCAGTACTTTTTTCCAGAGCGTATCATGATCACTGGTGAAGACATCATCTGCAGAAACTTCTGACTGGATCCAAGATTCGATTTCCATCTCTCCTTCCAGCTGGTTCACATCCCAACCAGAATAGCCCAGATAAAAGCGGATTTCATGTCGCTCTAATTGACCGCTTTTAATGGCATCGCAAACCTGATCAAAATTACCCCCTAAGTAAAGTCCTTCCTTGATCAGAATGCTTCCTTCAATGATGTCAGGGCGAGTGTGTACATAATGCATTACGCTCTCTGCCCCTACCGGGCCACCATAATGCAACCGCGCACCAAAAAAGTCTAAATCAGGAATCGCATCTCCTAATGTTATATCCAAAGGACGATTCAACACCAAACCGAAAGATCCTTCTTCCCCATGTTGGCATAACAAAAGTACAGTACGTTGAAAGTTTCCATCTTGCATGAAGGGCTCAGCTAGTAATAGGTTGCCCTGCTTTAATGCTGTATTTTTCATGTGATGTGATTTTTAAGTTGAGAGAGTAGCGAAGTAGTAATACTCGAATAACTGTTGAAGTTAACTACTAAGTATCCGCTACTTCTGTGCCACAGCCGAAAAAAAGCGTCAATTGTTAGCCATTTTTCAAATGTATGTAGCTATATAGACACCCTAAAGCCCTCAGCGTTGCTTAATTAACTTTATTTAAGTCCGAAATTCGTTGAAAAGTATAGGAATCATTAGGCTGGTGACAAAGTCAGTAAAGTCATCTGACTGTTCGTACCTATACGCATAGGCGGGCCGAATGTACCCGAACCAGAACAGACATACACTTGCGTACCATTAAAATCTTTCAAGCCGACGGTATGCTCAAATAGTAAACGAGCAATTAAGTTGGCCGGGAAAAGCTGTCCACCATGCGTATGACCAGCTAAATATAAATCAATACCTGCTTCATTCGCGAAGCGTATTCCTGCTGGTCCATGATGCAGTAGAATGGAAACTTTATTCTCATCAATAGGCAATTGAGGCAAAACGCTTTTTATAGTGGGCATACCCGGTCTGACATGCGGGTTGTTTTCGCCTTGATGGCTCATCATGTATCGCAGTCCTACGATTTGAAGCTCGCCCCATAAAGCCACTTCATTTTCCAGCACCCGTACACCTATCTCTCTTAAGTAATCATTGATCGCTTGCAGACCTGTATAAATATCGTGATTTCCCGCCACGAAATAGACAGGCACTTTCAGGGCTTTCAAGGGATCCATACATTCCTTTTTCAGCTGAATGGTACTATCAAAAAGATCGCCTGTAAAGAAAACCACATCCAAGTCAGGTATCTCATTGATGCGTTTCACGATCTTGATCATTTCTTCCGCACCTCTGTAATGCCCTAGGTGGGTATCTGTAAGGTGTATCGCTCTTATGGGTTTTGTCAGTCCGGCAAGGCGTATGTTTTGTTCTTTAATTCTCAAATGCCAAGCATTCCAAATACCATATAGTGAAAGCAGTATAGCTGTAGTTAAAGCAAAGCCTGCTTTAGCTACTGCCGACATGGGCACCCAATAGGTCAGTAGCTCAAAAACGAGGCAAGACTGGAGCAAGTACATCAAAAAGCCCAGTAAAACACCCGCCACTTTGAATATGCTGCTCCCTCTACGAGTCATCGCATTTATCTGGGTCGGGATACTAACAAAGGTGAACAACAAAGTGCCCCCAAAGAGCAAGTACATCATCCAATAATTGTCCAATGCCAAAGCTGCTCCGAAAAATCGGGCAATGAAGCGAATCGCCAGTGCGAATAAAAATAAAATCGTGAATGGGAAAATCAATACCGCTAATCTGCGCATAAGGTTTGGGTTATTTACTGTCTATTTTGTGAAATTAAGGACGAAGCAGCTAGAACAGCGTCGAGCTAAGTGTGTGTTTACTAAATTTGTGGCCTGTTTCAACCGAAGTAGTACCGATACATAATGGCGTTTTTCATCTTCCAATTGTTTGTTTTCTTTATTTGGGTGTTCGCACTTGTTGCACTGTTAACACGCAATAAGAAAATCGCTTTCGCCTTATTTACCGTCGGTGCGTTCTTGGTATTGGTTGAAATAGCCTCTGTAATTTTCTCCAATGCCTTATTCGACTATAAATACTACGCACATCTTACCTTAGATATCGTTTCGGGCACAGGTGGTTTTTTCTTTAAGGAAACCCTCCTCCTTATTTTCAGCTATTTAACAACTTTCGCTGGCTTGCTGTTCGGCTTTCAGCAATTAGTTAGTAAACGACAAGTTCGAAAAATATTTTTCGGTTTAGCACTATTGGTCAGCAGTGGTCTACTCTTCCTCGAAGAAGGGATTTTCAGCAATCTACATGAGATATACACCATCCATTTCGCCAAGCAGAAAGAATTTAAATCGGCTTTAGCAGCCATAGATTTCAGCGACTATACCCTAAAGGAGAATACCACTGCCAAAGCGGGTAAGAATGTGATTTTGATCATGTTAGAATCACTCGAAGCAGAGTTTCTATCTGATCGCTTAGCAGAACTGAGTCCGCGTTGCCGTGCGCTCTCAGAGGAGATGAACTACTACAATATGGAGCCTGCTCCGGGTAGTGATTATACCATTGGTGCGGTATACACCTATTTAACCGGCTTTCCCTGTTTTTTCAAAAACCACGGGAACGATGTCTTCGGGAAATCTAAAGATGTGCGGGTGAATAGCATTTCTTCTGTAATGGACATCGCGGGTTATGAGCAACGCTATTTACTCGGCAATGCAGAATTCGCGGGCACTCGCAAGATGGTCAACCTCATGGATATTGATGTGCGTTCCGAGAAGGATTACGACCCTAAGTACACCTTAGAATATTGGGGCTTGCACGACAAGGATCTATTCGAGTTGGCCAAGCGAGAAGTAAAAGAACTATCAACCCAAGACCAGCCTTTCGCCTTTTACCTTTCTACTATCTCTACTCATGCCCCGGATGGCATCTTCGACCCGCGGATGGCGAATACACTGCCGAAACAAAAAAGCCAATTGGAGTTGATGGCACGGGCTCTAGATCAACACATTGGCGAGTTCGTCGATTTTCTGAAAGCGGAAGACATCTTAGACAATACCGCTTTATTCATTGTGCCCGATCACTTATTAATGGGTAACTCATCTCGGGTAATGAATGATTTCGCACCGGATCGCAATCTATTTTTAATCACCAATACCACACCAGCCTCCTACCCCGAGAGCGATGATATTTTACAGATCGACATGCCGCGCATCATCTTAGAAGGTGCCGAGATCGAGAGTAACATCAATCTACTCACCGATATCATCAAAGGAGATAAGCTTTCTTTTATCAAGAAGAACAAGTTAAAACTCACCCAGCTGAATGAAGCCTCACTCTTGGCAAAGCAAGCGCCTAAACCCAAGCCGTCAAAGAAAAAAACCAAAAAGCTGGAAGCCGAAGAAGGAAAGCTGGCTTTAAAAAGCATTCCGTGGACGGAGGCTCATTACGGACAAGCTTCTACTATTTATGTCAACAAACAACAACTAGAAGCTAAAAGAGGCGTTAACCTGCTTATATACAACGAACAAAGTGGCGACTATGCCCACGAGATATTCGACACCTACGATAATGACACCATGGTACTGGCATTACAAAGTCGCTTGAAAGAACTGGTAGAAAAAGGCAGTTACTTCCTAGCCCTGACTCATGATTCTGCTGGTGATAACTTCAAAAACCATAAGTCTATATTTAAGCAGATCGGCTTTCACAAGTTGGCGGGCATGCAAAACCGAAAGGGCTATCTCGCGATCTCTAATTACGGGCTGACCAGCGAGGTGAGAAAGAGTTATCCCCTTACCTTAGAAATTCCTAGTGCCCCTAAAACATCCACAAGGTCTTTAGCAGATATTAAGGCACAGGCAAAAGATAAAAACCGCTTCATTGCCCATGCGGGCGGGCGCGTACAGGGCAAGACCTACACCAACAGCTTAGAAGCCCTCAATGAGTCCTACAAAGATGGTTTCCGCATCTTCGAGTTAGACATCATTAAAACCACCGACCACCAATATGTTGCCTGCCACGATTGGGAACATTGGAAAAAAAACACGGGTTACTACCAAGACGTACCTGTTGATCTGGCCACTTTCAAGGAGTATAAATTATCCGGCTTACAGACCTTGGATATGGATGCCATCAACCAATGGTTCGCTCTACATCCTGATGCCATTTTAATGACCGATAAAGTGAATGATCCTGAAAAATTCGCTGCGCAATTTCAATTCCCTGATCGCTTAATGATGGAGTTATTTTCTTGGGATGCCATTGAAAAGGCACAAGCCATCGGCATCAAAGCCCCGGTCATGTCGCAAAATTTAATGGAAGAAGTAGGCTATAAAAAAGCCCTAACGCTCATAGAAAAGCACAACATCAAACACATGGCGGTCTCTCGTCGTAACATCGACAAACGTCCTGATTATTTCAAAAAACTGCTCGACCAAGGCATTAAAGTATATGGCTTCCACGTCAACTTCGATGACCTAAAAGATGAGTCTTTCATGGCCCGCGAGGCTTTCGACTATTGCTACGGGCTGTATGCTGATGAGTGGGATTTGAATTAATTTATCTCTCTTCTGGGGGCATCCCCGCAATAAAAAGGGGGGATGTTTTTTCATCCAATAGTGTATGGGTAAGGCGAAGAGTTTCGGATTCGGCAAAGGAGACGCCCGTGTAGGGCGTCTGTACATATATCCCCTTTTCACTGCGGGGTCGGGCTATCCATTCCAATTCAGCCGCTGTTCGCTGCTTCGCTGGCAGGCATAAAAATGGCTACCTCTGGGCCGCCTTTTTATGCCGCCGCTCAGGGCGCTCCTTAGCGGCTTCATTTCCACTCCTATCCCTTGCCTGTGGGTTTACTCAAAAAAGTCGCCATAGCGCACTTCTCCCCATCGATCGCTGCGGATACGATTCCTCCTGCATAGCCAGCACCTTCCCCGCAGGGGTATAAACCTTTGATCCTCGGATGCTGCAAATTTTCTCTATCTCTTGGTATGCGCACCGGGGATGAAGTACGTGATTCGGGAGCGTGTACCACAGCTTCTTCACTCACATAGCCGCGCATCGCTTTGCCGAACAGTTCAAATCCAGCTCTTAGGCGGTCCACTACAAAAGCGGGTAAGACCTCACCTAACTCCATGCTCACCAAACCAGGCTTATAAGAACTTTCGGGTAAGCTCTTTGAGCGTTTTTTACTAATAAAATCATTCAGTCGCTGTGCGGGTACGGCTTGAGTCTTTCCCGCCAATGCCCATGCCTTCTGCTCTACGGCTGCTTGAAAAGCCATTGCCATTAATGGTCCTTGATCGGCATAATCAGCCATATCCGCTAACTGTAATTCTACTACAATACCAGAATTGGCAAAAGGTAGGTCCCGCTTCGATGGTGACCAGCCATTGGTTACCAACTCTCCGGGAGCTGTCGCACATGGTGCGATCACTCCCCCCGGGCACATACAAAATGAGTAGACCCCTCTCCCACCTACTTGCTTTACCAAACGATAAGGTGCGGCGGGTAAATAAGGACCTCGATCCGCTTTGCAATGGTACTGGATCCTATCGATCAACGTTTGTGGATGCTCTACGCGCACGCCAAGGGCAAAAGGCTTTGCCTCCATTGCTATACCCTTATCCATTAACAAGCGAAATACATCTCTGGCAGAATGTCCAGTAGCTAAGATCAGTTGTTCACAAAGAATGGTATCACCAGCGGCGGTTTTGATCCCCTTTACCTGATCCGCCTCTATTAAAATATCTGTCATTCGGGTATCGAACAGCACCACTCCTCCCCTTTCTATGATCATCTCTCGCATACGGGCTATGATGCGTGGCAATTTATTCGTTCCTATGTGCGGGTGTGCTTCGATCAGTATATTCTCCTCCGCACCGAAGCCCACTAGTAGTTGTAGCACCCTTCTTACATCTCCCCTTTTCTTAGAACGGGTGTATAGTTTTCCGTCCGAATAGGTACCTGCACCACCTTCACCGAAACAATAATTGGAATCTGGGTTGACTTGGTGCTCCACTGTAATGGCTCTTAAATCTCTTCGTCTGGCTTGTACATCTTTTCCTCGCTCTATGACTATAGGACGTTGGCCCTGCTCTATGCATTTCAAAGCTGCGAATAAGCCCGCTGGTCCTGCTCCTATGATCAACACCTCTTCTTTAGCCTTACTTACATCCGGATAATCAGGTAAAAGTTGATCCGGTGCTTTATAGTCTTCCCCAATGAAAAGTTGTAGTCGTAGGTCAACTTTCACTTGTCTTTGTCTCGCATCAATAGATCGACGGTGTATTCTTAAATGACGGATATCATTTAGCGAAACACCGGCTTTCTTGGCGGCCAAACTTTTTAAGGTATCGGCATTAGCCGCAGCTTCTGGACTAATTCTAAGATGTACTTCTTGTATCATATGCGAGAGGAAAGATAGCTTATTCTGAAGGATAGGGCAAAGAAAAAGCCCAAGCTGTTTTTTAATAACAACTTGGGCTTCTTTATAAGATGAGGTAGTTTCAATCAACTCATCTTAAGTACCCGGACAAAAATAATCGTTGCTCCTGACTTGCTATTTTAGCCGTATCCTGCGTTATGAAAAGCCTCATTTAGCCCTGCTATACCTCGTTTTTCATGCCTTGGCTACAACTAAAATAGCTGCGCCATAAGCTATACGCTTACTTTTGTCCAGGTACTTAGAAACCGAATACGAAATTTCCAAAAGGAGAAGCGCTATATGTACTCTCAAAAATTGGTGAAATCATAGTAGGAACATAGCTAGAACCATTTACATCTTCTTCTTCATTTTCATCTTCTGATAGAAATAGATCCAAAGAGATGTAATCACTCAAGCTGTAGATGTTCTCTATCACTGCATCCGTATAACCATCAATGCGAATAATGAGATCAGTAGATTCATTCATATAGTCTTTAGCGATCGCGATCGCATAATGACCCGTCTCACTGATTTTCGCATACATGATGTCTAAGCCATCCGCATAAAAGTCAAGCTCACTGTCTTGTAATACAGATTGAGAATCAGCATCCTTCACCAAGCCAGTGATGAAGATGTAATCAGATTCATTACTTAACTGCGCATCATTTTGAGCGAAGGCACTGAAAGAAAACAAAGAAAGGGACGCAACAAGGATAAACAAGAAGAATTTTTTCACGGAAGTGTGTATTTGGTTGAGGTAGTTTAAAGTTTTTCATCTGAACCGCATCTAAGTGCTTGATTTTGAAGACGAAGCTCTTTTTGAGTTTCGTACTTGAAAAGTACGGGGCGAAAAAAAGCTGAAGTATTCAGGATCAATGACTTAGAGGCAAGGTCGAGAAAATAACTTTAAACTAGCTCGTTAATAAAAAGTAAGCTAACGGAAGGTTTTACTTTCCGTTTTCACTCACCTAAACGCAACATTGGACGAAATAGTTGTATAAAGTCATTAATTATTTAAAGTTTTTTACACTATATAAACACCCTGAATATCTGAACAGTCGTTAGTTTAAAACAAATAATAAAGTGGCTATTGAAAAAAGTTTGAAAAAAATCAATGCGGGTGTTTCCCTTTTTTGAATCCCCACCATTAAGGTATGTAAGCAACAAAGCAATGCTTAGGCTGCTTACCCGATAAGTAACAACAATTATCATTTAATACTTTAACTCTTTTATCATGACTTCATTTATCAAGACTTTCGTTTTAAGCCTCGTTTGTACTTTATTCCTAACTTTTAATGCTGACGCTCAGCAAAATTTACGCAGCGGTGCAGTACAAACCAAGACCTCCACTCCTACACTGACCTTCTCCAACAATACTACTATCCCTGTGGATGTGTTCTGGAACAATGGTCAGAAAGAAATCAAGTATGCCAGCCTACAGCCATCAAAGTCTTACGCACAATCTACTTACACCAACCATGAATGGGTGATACGCACAGAAAACGGTACTGAATTAAAGCGTTTAAAAGCGGGTAGCATACACCAAGACGTGCGCGTTAACTTGAAATCTGTTAACTCCAATACGGCAGTAAAGGTGCATATGAACAACCCATCCAATTATGATGTGGTCGTGAACTGGGTAGATTACAAAGGGAAGGAAATTTCCTATTTAACACTACAGCCAGGTAAGAACTATACGCAATCCACCTTTGCTACGCACCCTTGGATCGCACGTCATAAGCATACCAATGAAATATTGGCGGTTATGATCCCTACAACAAGTACTGACCAAACTTTCGCAGTAGGTCCGGTAATGCAAACCAATAATCAGCCTGTTATATGCTTTGATGACAGCTATTCACCCGTCCTACCAAATGCTACGGAAGATGACGTTCAAAAATCGGATGTAGAACAAGTATTAGAAGATGTGGGTAGTGGTATTGAAGATGCGGCGAAAGAAGTAGAAAACGTATTCAAAGGTATTTTCGATTTCTGATCAGCAAGTTTCCATTCCCCACAGGCTCCCAAATAAAAGCTTAGTTCCCAATTGTAGGAGGATCGATTATTCGATCCTCTATTTTTGATCAGTAGATCCTTGTTCATAATCAACTAAAAAAAGGGCTGTCTCCATTCAGAGACAGCCCTTTTTAGCTTTGTCAACTATGCGAGTCGAAATTGCTTAAGTACCTGGACAAAAGTAAGCGTATAGCTTAAGGCGCAGCTATTTTAGTTGTAGTCAAGGCATGAAAAACGAGCTATAGCAGCGCTACAGTAGGCTTTTCATAACGCAGGATACGGCTAAAAGAGCAAGTCAGAAGCAACGATTATTTTTGTCCGGGTACTTATAGTTGTGGTACTAATACCTCATTGATCACATGTACCACACCATTAGAACCTTGGACATCTGTCAACTCGATGGTTACAGACTGGTTGCTAGTGGTTTCGACCTTAGCACCATCGCTTAGGTCAATGGTAATGTCACCACCCAAAGTCGATACAACTTGGTTATCAGATAATTCATCAGCTTGTACATTGGCACCGCTTACTACGTGGTAGTTCAATACAGCTTCTAATATACTTACAGGAATATCGCCCAAAGAATTCCAATCGTCATTAGAATCCAGAAGCCCTTGGAAAGCTTCATCAGTAGGAGCGAATACGGTGAAAGGACCTTCTCCTGTCAAGATGGACACATAGTCTGTTGTTACGTCTTCTCTGGTCAAAGCAGCTACTAAAGAGGAGAAGATAGGGTTGTTCAATGCTAAGTTCACTACAGAAGGTGGTAGCATTACTTCATCAATGATGTGTACGGTACCATTAGCTGTTTCGATATCAGTGATATCAGGCTTAGCAGAACCATTGAACTTAACACCACCGGTAACATCTATTTGTAGTGCTACTTGCTCATCATTAGGACCAGTAGCCAGAGTAGTCACATAACTGTCAGTCAGTTCAGCTGCTTTAACATCCGCAGCTAATACGTGGAATTTAAGAACGTTGTCCAATACACTATCATCAATATCTTCCAAAGAATTCCAGCCTGGGTTAGAATCCAACAAATTTTGGAAAGCTTGATTGGTAGGTGCGAAAACAGTAAAAGGACCATCACCTCTCATTACATCCACTAAATTCGCTTCAGTAAGCGCAGCTACTAGAGTGCTAAGATCGTCTGTAGCAATAGCCGTATCAACGATGTCTAATTCTGGAACACCTGTATCTGGATCTTCTTCATCACAAGAGATGAAGGTACAAGTTAAGGCAAATAATAGGGCGAAAGATAGAATCTTCAAGGGTTTCATTGGTTAGTTATTTTAGTTTGAAAATGTTACTGCTGGATAAACGGGAGTTTTTCAAAAGCGTTGACTCATAGACTTAAATTTTTAAACAAAAATTCTCAATAGACTTCAAAACGACATAGTAATCAATCAAATGTTAAATTATTAAACGAAACTAAATCTCACTTGTTTGGCTGCTCCAAAAATGTAGGGCAATTGCAAAAAACCAATAGCAAACAAACCAATAAAACTATCTATATCAATTATTTATACAATACTATTTTTGACATAATCAAAACCTGCCCCAACAAAACCAACACCATACAACAAGAAAAGTCATCAATCATCTTCATCATTTCACTAAATACAAGCTCAAATAGGTTGTTGACTTTTTGTTTAACTTTTACTATAAATAACTAAACAATTATTTTCTTTTGTTCAAGTGCCTGCGCAAGGGATAGCAGTGGTATTAAGGGTGCTGAATGGCGTGTGAGTGCGCCTATTGCGGGGGCGGCCCAGAGGTAGCCACCGCAATAGGCAGCAACGAACCGACAGGCAGTGCGCTTAATAGGAACGGATAGCCCGGTGGCCGCAGTGA
>JAHDGT010000585.1:1566-2163 GCA_020631675.1 Bacteroidota bacterium | reverse complement strand
CATTGGCGAACTCAAAGGCCACGCCTTCCATATTTTCGATATTATCCGGCCCGTATTGCTCATCAAAAATGGACTGCTGTAAGAAAATAAGCAAGCGGGACTCAGGTGCAAGGGTGGTGATCGGTACTACATCTCTATCCGCGTAAACCGGCTCATAATTGTCTTCATAGGCATTGATGAACGCCATGACCTCTGTTTCCAGCTCGGCATATACGTTAAAGTAGTTCACATAGATCTGTCCTAAATAAGCCTCTCGATCTTCCATGCTCAGGGGGGCGCTATCATTGGCATGTGCGGTCATGGCTGCTAAAGCATCTATCAGTAGATCGGTATCCCCTTCTTGGCGTGGAGAGTAAATCGTGAATTGATCCACACTCATAGATGAAGTGTAATGGGTGGGGTCGTACTCCATTCCGAAAGCCTGCGACTCTTCCCAGCCCAGAAACCAAGGGTTATCTATGATCTTCTCCATCATAAAATCCCAATCGTAATACGCATCAAAACTCTTGCCCGTATAATTACCATTCACGAGGGCGTACCATACTCTATTCTCAAAATCCAAGACCAGTTTCATATTCACCACATCTCCTACATAGA
>JAHDGT010000585.1:0-1556 GCA_020631675.1 Bacteroidota bacterium | reverse complement strand
GCCGATGTCGGTTTCATAATGCCCCGGGTGGTCAGGTACGCCCTGATTATAACCGCCATCAGAATAGGAGTAAACCAATGTATAATCTTCTTCATCACTGAAATCACTATGGCGTATGCTTAGCGAAAAACCCGGCTCATTTAAGCCATCTTGGCAACTCAGAACATTCTTGGATCCACCTCCTGAACCCAAGTCCGTAATTTGAAAAGTCATGTCTATTTCCAAACTTGCCGTTGTATCTATCTCGCTGGTAAAATTGGTCGGAAAAAGCATCGCCTGACTGGAATCCATGAGGAACGCCAAGCTGGTTTCTCCAGCAATGAACTCAGGCAAATTGGAAGTAGGTTCTCCCATTTCAAGAAAGATACCGTCATAGTCGTTGATCGCATCTTCTAAGGTATTCTCAAAATCATAGCTGGCGAATTGGGCGGAAACGGTAGTGGTTGTCGATATACTGCCTAATAAACAGCTAAGAAGCAACAATAAAAACTGGTTGAATATAGCAGAATGCATAAGAAAATTGAATCTAAAGGTGTGTGAATGAGTACTTAAATTTAAGCATTATTTGAATGATTGATTTGGTTAAGGCTGCATACCCGCAATAAAAAGGGGGGGTGTTGGCTTCGTAATAATGTTTGTTTGGTACGGCAAAGGAGACGCCCGTGTAGGGCGTCTGTACGAGCTGCGTCCCTTTTTACTGCGGGCACCGGGCTATCCATTAAATTCGGCAGCCCCATAAGCTTTTCGCTGGCAGGGCTGGCGGTGGCTACCTCTGGGCCGCCCCGCCAGCCCGCCGCTCAATAGCTTATGGGGCTACCTCATACCATTCCTATCCCTTGCAGAAGGGAAAATCGTTCGGTGGACATAAACCCATCGAAACACACACTACAAAGCAAAAACAAACGTTACCCAAAGGTGCGTTACTGCACCAAACCTCCAAAACCCACTCCATCACTTATGAAAGCACATCCCTTACGCTCTTTCTTGATTTTATTCTTTATCCCTTTCGGTCTAGCATCGCTGAAAGCCCAAACCAAACTCATCGCTCATAAAAGTCATAGTGGTTCATCAAGTACGTTCCAAGCAGCTATGGCGGATCCTTTGTTTAGTGAGCTAGAGGGTTCTAATTTCGGGGAAGCACCTAACCCCATTGTACAACATGCGAACTTAGACACGGTCTTGTTCTTAACCGACACTTCTATCGTGATGATCACCAGTCTTTGTACGGAGAATATCTTCACACAAGAAACCAGCAAGTGGTCTCCCGGAAAGGATACCTTGTACAATCATCCCTTATTTGATAAGCAGCATAGCTTGGATAGTATTAAGCTCGTACTGCGCAATTATTACTTCTTTGAAAATCCTGTGGATAGTGTGGTGTTTATGGATGCTGCGGACTTACCCATGAACCTTATCCCTGATTGTTGTAAAGAAAAACGCAAAAAGAAAAACGGACTTCCTATTATTGCTATGCCGGGGTCTGATACTCCTTTCACTCCTAAGGGCTTGGGCTTTTTGGTGATTTTAGTGTTGTCTTTGGGCTTTGGTTGGCTGGG
>JAHDGT010000584.1 GCA_020631675.1 Bacteroidota bacterium | reverse complement strand
TGCTCGACGTCGATTTCTCATAGGCGACTAAAGCCAGTTTTTATTGCGGGCATGCGCCATAATGAATGATGATTTTTGAATGAAGGAATTTTGAATTAAAATCGTTTCGGATATTGAAATTGATTTTCTATCGTAGGCGGGAGGACACACGGGTCCTCCCCTACCAGGGATGATGCTTTGATCAGATATTTATTTCAGTCCCTGGGCGATGTAGTAGCTGAGGGCTTGGATGGATAGCATGGGATTGGCACCGCTGCACTTGGGGAAGGCACTGGCGTCTGCGACATAGAGGTTTTTGACTTCGCGGGTTTCGCCGGTGGGTTTTAGGGGGTAGCTTTTGTCGTCGCCACCCATGCGGCAGGTGCCCATTTGGTGGGCACTGAAGAGGTTGAAATGGTTGGCGTCCCATTTCATGTCTTCTACTTCGTTGATCTGTTCTTCGAAATTGGCTTGAGTGGGGTCTATGTATAGGGGGCGATTGTGTAGTACGCGGATCTCTTGCGCACCGGCCGCGGCATGTATGCGGGCGCACTCTTGCATGCCTCGTACCATATGCGCGCGATCATAATCGTTCAAATTGTAGGTGACGCGAGGGCGTTTTTCTTTACTGAGCTTGACCTGCCCGCCGAATTTGTCGCGGGTCAGTACGATGAACATGCCCATATTGGGTAGATCGGTCAGTTCTTTTTTGGTTTGCTCGCCATTGAGCCAGGGGGTGGCTAAGGCGGCTAAGCCCGCATGTACGGGCGGGGTTTCTAATTTGAAGCCGAAGTTGCCGTCTAAACGGGTGAATTGATCGCTTACGGCGGTCATCATGCCGCCGTACCAAGCGTTGACTTGTTCTTTGTAGATGCCTACTACGGGTACGGTGGGGTGAAGGTAGAGGTGGCGACCAATGTGCGGGTGTCTTAAACCGCTGCGCAACAATAAGGCGGGTGTATGTATCGCCCCTGCGGATACCACTACTTTTTTGGCGCGGATCTTTACTTCATACTGGTTGCCGTTTTCGTCTTTTTGGAAGGCGATCACGCCCTTGGCTTCGCCATTCTCGATCCATACTTTGGAGACTTCGGTATCGGCCAGTATTTCGGCACCCTTATTCACGGCATCTTGTAGGTAGGTGATCGGCATGCTTTGCTTGCTGCCGTAGGCATCTCCGGCTACGCTGAAGCCTAATTTTTGCCAGTCTTCTTTGCTGTCTACTTTGGTATTTTGGGGGATGAGTTTGGTCTCATAACCCAGTTTTTCACAGCCATCTAATAGGGCTTGATTCTGGGGGTTATGCCATTGCGAGGCTTGGGTACTGACAGATAGTCGCTGTTCTACGGCTTCGAAGCATTTGGTGTAGTCTGCTGTTTCAAATTGGGGGTTGCCGTGTTCTACGGCCCACTCATTGAGTACGTAGTCCGGTGTGCGGAAAGAGCCTGCCCAATTGATGGTGGTACCGCCGCCTACGCAGCTACCCGCTAAGATCAGGGTTCCGCCGTCGGCAGAGGAGAGCAGTCCTTCTCTTTCGTAGAGGCTTTTCATGCTGTCTAACTCCCTTTGGTGGAAATCGCCTTGCTTGACGTAAGGGCCTTTTTCTACTACGATCACTTTTTGTCCTGCCGCACTTAGCTCGCCCGCCATGACGCCTCCGCCTGCTCCGCTACCTACGATTACGGTATCACAATCTAATGTACGGGCAGTTCTGATGATGAGGCTATCAAATTGATCTCTGGCAACTTGTTCGCCAATAGGACCCGGATAGCCTATGTTTTTCCAGTTGGGGTTGGGCGCGTCCTCGGCCGCATAGCCGAAGTAGATGGATTTGGTGATTTTTTGTAGGGTGTGAAAGCCTTTGCGCAGGTCGTTCAGCGGGCTGGCCGACCATCTCCGCAATAGGGTTTCTCTTTGTTGTTGACTGAGGTGCTGCGCTTTCTTAAGCGGACCTAACCAGGTCAAACCTAAAGTACGGCTATCTAAGAGTTTGAACAGGCGATCCAGCTCGGTTTTTTCCTCAATAGGCAGCACTTGTATGGCTTCTATGAACTTATCCTCTACATCCAGATCACTGGCTTTTCTGCGCCAGTAAGCGTCTTTATCATCGCTTTTGTTAACACTGGGTACTATGGTATCACACATGGCACGGAGTGCATCGAGTTGGCTATTGGATAGTTTCAT
>JAHDGT010000583.1 GCA_020631675.1 Bacteroidota bacterium | reverse complement strand
GCGTTAAGAAATGAAAGAAGTCTTGATTTTTGCTTCTTTGCATCAAGGCAAAGAAGAATAGGATTTACTATTGATCTCATACTCTTTGCACTCAGCAAAACTGCAGCTTTCACAAATAAAATTCCCTATTTTCGTTTCGCCTATGCACTACAATAGAAAGTACATCGCCATGTCGCGTCCTATTCCCATATTTTTCGCCCTTTTTATCCTTGTTTTTTCCTTGTTTGCTGATCCGCTACTACAAGCACAAGACAGCAAGATCGTAGGCGTGGTCTACGATAACTCCGGAAGTATGAAAGGCGTGCAATGCGATGCGGTAAGCTATGCCCTGCAATCTTTAGTGAGCGTGCTTAGTAGTGAAGATGAACTCTTTGTGGTGACCATGAGTGATGAGCAGACCCACCGCATCAATCTACGCGATAAAAGCGATGCGATCCGACAGGTCAGCAACTTCAGTTGTAATGGAGGGAACCCGCTAAGTGCCGTCAATAAAGCGATCCGACAATTAGAAGCCGATAATGCCGACCAAAAATGGTTATTACTGCTCTCTGATGGCGAATGGCAGGATATGCTCAAAGCCAATAGCACCGACCCCCTCACCAACTTCTTGGATCGAACAGACAGCCGCTTGATCTACCTCAATCTGGACAAGCAGCGGGTGGCCAACAACAATACCCTGATCCAATACCTGAAAAAAAATACGGCGGTTCGCCCTTACCAAACCGAAGGCAAAGGCGATCGCATCATTGAAAAAATGGGCGAGGTGGCCGCCGAAGTAATGGGCATGCCCAGCAGCGGCATCAAG
The DNA here is from genome assembly GCA_020631675.1 of Bacteroidota bacterium. Lineage (GTDB taxonomy): Bacteria > Bacteroidota > Bacteroidia > Chitinophagales > UBA2359 > JAHDGT01. The sequence continues at coordinate 1,369 of JAHDGT010000583.1, read as the reverse complement.
TGGGAAGTAAGCGGGGATGAGGTGACTTTAAGTAGCCAAGTGCCCCTTAAGAGATTGATCTTACTAGAGCAAGACGAGAAAGCTGAATTACCCAAAGTAGTAGAGGCGAAAACAGGAGAGGGGACCCGCCTACGCATACAAGGGCCTTATAAAGCTCGTAAAAACACTGCCAACATCAAACTAGCGGGGCATGCGACTTATATGCGCGCCGAAACGGGAGATAAGGTGATTCCCGAAGGAGATTTAGTAGTTCGTTTTGACCGCCCGGTCAGTGGTCTGGATCTAAAGTTCTTACCCGATGCGGCCGCTAAGTTACTAGTAGAGGTAGACAACGCCCGCCCCGATGGGGATGGAGGCTTTATTTTATGTGATACGATCCCACAGGCAAGGGTCATTGCCCGCTTGGTGGATCTGAAAAACCAGCCTTTATCTTCAAGAGTGCTGAATGGCGCAACAGTGAATTTCAGAGATGAAGACACGGGTAAAACAGAAGCTTTTACCTACGATGCTCAAAAGCAAGCTTTTATACACACCCTTGCCCCATCGGGTAAAGACCGACTCTCTTTCGCGGTGGTGGCCCGACATCAAGATTATTTCAATTACCAAAGTCAGCGTTTGTCGCTAAGGCGAGACGAGTGCCCGATTCCTTTTGCGTACTTAGCGGGCGAAAACGCCAACATCAGCGTTGATGTGGATAAGATGCGTACTGCGCCCACCGCCAAAGTAAAGGTGATGGTGGTGAATAAAAAAGGAGCCACCCCCAGACCCGCCACCAAAGCGGAAATGGAAATGCTGACGATCGAGCATCAAAATAAATCGTCGCGCCTAGGCATTTACCAAGAGCAGAATGGCAATGAGTTGCTGCTGCGACCACAGGCTTTCATTTGTAAGTGTTTCACCAAAACGGGTAAGGAGCGTTTGCCTTTGCAGTTGGTGTCTAAAAACCCTAGACAGATCAAAATACAACAGCAAGAACCCTTGCTGATAGATGTAGAGGTGAAGCCAGTGGGCTTCTGGGCGCAATATGGTATTTGCATCATCATTGCTTTGGTGAGCCTGTTCTTATTGTGGTACATCATCGGTATCATTAAGAAGCCGCGTTTTGCTAGAGGAAGCGAAGTGGTAGTGTCTCGTAAAACGGCATTGATCCAAAATAGCAAGGGTAGAAGTACGACATTGCCTACAGGCTTTTTCACCCGCTACCTGATCCCCTACATACCTGAACAGCAATTGGTGAATAGCGTATTGTTCAAAGCCAGTAAGCGCAAGGGAAGCATACTGATCGCGGCTAAGTCGCAAAACGATAAGATGTATGTTAGTGGCTTTTTACTAGAAAACCCGGGCAAGAAAGACGTGAAACTGGGCAATG
>JAHDGT010000582.1 GCA_020631675.1 Bacteroidota bacterium | reverse complement strand
ACTTTATCAATAGCCACTACGAATGCCGCTGTACGCAGACCACGGATGTTCTTATTGGCTTTTAGTGTATTACGAATATCATGATAAGCATTGATCATAGTGTCTTCCAAACCAGAGCGAACCAGATCAATCTCGTCCCCACCTTTTGAAAGATGTGCTTTCTCATCTTCAGAAATGGTACGACCGGTGATGCGCTCCATCATGTTGATCATGTTTAAGCTGGAATTGCTCTGGAAGCGCTTGTTCATACGCCCGTAACGAACGTGACTCAAGTTCTTCAACCACTCGAAGTAGGAAACGGTCACACCGCCCGCATTCAAGTACATATCAGGTACGATCACAACGCCCTTATCTAGAAGAATCTCTTCTGCTTCAGGTGTAACCGGGCCATTCGCCGCTTCTGCTATGATCTTGCAATTGATGCGTGGTGCGTTTTCTTCGTAGATCACACTCTCTAATGCCGCAGGGATAAGGATGTCACATTCAATCTCCAATGCCTCTGCTGAGTTGACGATGTTCTCCGCACCCGGGTAGTCTAAGATGCTTCCGGTTTCTTTTCTGTGGCGTAGTACGTCATCAGGGTCAAAACCTTTACCTGTAGGATCGAAGATGGCACCTTCATATTCAGCCAAACCGATCAGCTTAGCACCATGTTCGTGGAATATCTTCGCAGAGAAGGAACCCACATTACCTAAACCTTGAACAACAACAGTTTTACCGGCGATACCTGTGGTCAAACCCAGTTCTTCCATGTCTTCTTTAATACTGACCATCTCTTTGATGCCGTAAAAAACACCACGACCAGTCGCTTCTGTTCTACCGCGAACACCAGATTGAGATACAGGCTTACCCGTTACACAACCATAACCGTCGATCTCCCCATTGCTGAAGGTCAAGTAGGTATCTAAGATCCAAGACATTTCGCGTGCGCCTGTTCCGTAATCAGGAGCAGGAACATCGATACCAGGACCGATAAAGTTCTTGCGGATCAATTCCGTAGTATAACGACGGGTGATGCGCTGTAGCGTATCCTCATCATAGGTTCTTGGGTTGATTTTGATCCCCCCTTTACCACCACCAAATGGTACGTCTACGATCGCACACTTATAGGTCATCAAGGCTGCTAAAGCCATCACCTCATCTTGGTTCACACCAATATCGTAACGAATACCTCCCTTACAAGGAAGTTTGTGGTGACTGTGCTGTACACGATAAGCCTCGATCACTTCGTAATCATCCCCGACTTTTACCGGAAACCTCATTTGATAGACTGAATTACAGGCTTTGATTTGATCCAATAAACCTTTTGGGTATTGGGTATGGGCCGCAGCTTTATCGAAGTAATACTGAACGCCTTCGTAAAAACTGTACTTAGACACTTTTTTGCCAGACATATGTTATGAATGTCAGTGAAAGAATATGAAGTAAAAAATCAATTAACCTCCTGTTGAGGAAGTCAAACAAGCCACTAACGCACGTTCGTAAGTCGTTAGTGAAATCAGCGCAAATGTATACCTTTTTTTAACAGCAATACACTCAAAAGAAAAATTTCGTTTATAGTTTTTAGGCGGTAGTTAGTACTATTACTCAACAAAGGATCCGTCTGTCAAAAAATAGACAATAAGTGGACTATCAACTTGAGAAGGGGCTTCTTGTCCTCGATTTATTCCTCTAATCTGTTTTCTAAATTGCGAAGTCTTCTTTCTAAAGCAAATAACAACAAAGCGATGCCTAAAAATATACAGACAAGAACAGCCACTACTACATAGATCTTACCATTAGATTCCATGAAGCTGGTAGCGGCTTGTAAATACCAAAACAAAGACAAAGAGGATAGTGTAAAAGTCATTATATACAGCTTGAGATCGTATCAACTACTAAATAAGTACAGTGTAATCTAAATTTTCGGATAATACTATCCAACTTACAGGCGCGCCTAAAGGCGCTTGTAAATAGTGGGGGGCATATTTCTACTAACAGGAAGCTCCTAATGGAGCTATTGATTTTCAGTTAGATGTATCTTAGCCCCAGAGGGGCGAAATGTTAGTAGAAAACAAGCCCCCCCATTTTAACACGCACCGTAGGTGCGACATGTAAAAATCGGATTATTTAGATTACAGTGTATTAATAAAGGAGTTTAAAGTTTTTCCACGAGCTTAACTATCTCAAATCTCGAGTC
>JAHDGT010000581.1 GCA_020631675.1 Bacteroidota bacterium | reverse complement strand
TTTGTGCTCCTTTGTGTACTTCGTTCTTTGTGGTCAGCAAAGTCTTGATTTTCAAGATCAATTAACCACTAAGAAAGAAGAGCCAGAAGTCTTATGTCTAAGAACTTGGCTTCAAAGAAGCTCAATATTACTTACTCAAAACAATACCACTGCTATACTGCTGCTTGCCATTTTGAATACGCATCAAGTAAAACCCAGCAGGGGTATCACTCAAATCTAGTGTTGTTGAAACACCACTAAAAGATTGTTCGGTAATTTTTCTACCACCTAAATCATAAACCACCAACTGCATAGGATCTGTCGGTACACCCTCAAGTCCGTTGAGCTGTACCTGCATCATACCATTGCTTGGGTTGGGTTGTACCAAAAGCTGTACAGCAGTAGCCGTAGTTTGATCATTTATGCCAACTACTTCATTATCCACACAGAAATCACTACTCTCAGCACTACCGAAAGACGCTGATCCTAATTCTGCTAAAACTTGTCCATTCGCAGTGCTTAGGGTATAATCTCCATCTGTGCCACCCGCATTAGCCGCACCATTCAAGCCATCACCATAGGTGTCTGTGATCACGAAGGTATAACAGCCATTCGGTAAGCACATCTCTTCTACGATTTCTACCAAGTTTTCAAAATAAGCACCTTCATACAAGACATTTTCAGGATTGTCTTGCTCATGAATGATATAGCCGGTTTCCTGTCCGAAATCATCAGTGTTCAAGCTCAGTGTCACTGCATTATTCGCGAAACCATAGCTATCACTATACAAGTCATTATCCGCGTTCTCATCAGAGAAATTCCCATTGGCACCGCTGAGTAGGAATTCATAGGTATGTATGTCCGTATCCGTTGCTTCTATCACGGGCAGATCCACAAAAGTGAACTCACCGAAAGCCAGCTCCCCACTCCACGGCAAGAAATTGTAACCACCGCCATCAACGCTATACGCTAAGTTGAAGTTGGTAATGGTTTCTGAGCCATTGTTGCGAATGCGTACTTGAGGTTCGCTATACCCATTGCAGTCTAAACCGCCTAATCCTTTTGTGCCTACGATCTCCGCATCCAAAGTGTATTGTGGGTTGGCTTTATAGTATACTACTTGAGATGAAATGCGATAGTAAGCATTCGTTCCATCTGAACAAGCAGAACCCGCACAGTTGATTCCAATACAATCGGGGTTCCAGGGACCACATAGATTAGTATAGGGTTGAAGATTGTAGTCTACCGTATATTCTTCCCCTTTTTCTAAGAGATAGGTAATGTCATAATCCCAAGGTAGGGCTTGGTCGCCCGGGCACCAGCCCGCACGATCGTACTGCCAAGTACCAGCTTGTGGAGATAGCGGGTTGAACTCACAATCATCGCGCCATAAGAATTGATCGTAAGTACGGGTATCGCAACCCTCAACCACCAGGTGGTGAACCTTAGGAGAAAACTCCGCCGCATTATCCGTCACACCGAAGCCGTGACCTGTATTCATGATGCGTACTTTAGTGAAGTGGGCTTCTTCTTCAGCCGTGAGGGTGATAGGGGCGAGTAGTGCTTCCACATCCGTATCCGGATGTCCGTAGTTCATGGTATTATAGTTCCAGAGGTTGACGATCTTATAAGGCTCTTTTTCTGGAACACCTTCCGTCATTTCAAAAGTCAGGCTCACTTCCCAACCCGGATTCACCCAAGTATCAATAAAAGAGCTGAAAATCACCTCGCCTTTCAAAAAAGGCATATAGTCGGTCAGGTCTTGTGTATACTCCCACGACCAACTATCCGGGAAAGAACCACCATAAGGCGTAATGTAGCGGAAGATCTCGAAAGCCTCCAATACTTCATAAGGCGCATTCCAGGTCGTATCAATACTAGAAATGATTCCGCTGGCATCATAAGTGGTATCGATCATAGCAACGGTAGAGTCCATCTCACCTGTAGGGACCATGATATTGATCTCGGCATAACGATCCCAATCATCGCAACCGCCATCCGGACAAGCCAAAGTGAAGGTGGCCATGATCTCGCTATAAGTCTGATCCCCATCCGGGAAGGTGAAGCTTTCTTGGATGTTACGGGTATTACCGCCCCCACCAAAAAACTGGTGGTGGTTGTCGAAGGTCTGCACGGTCACCACTTCTTGAGCAGAAGCGGATGTTTGTAGCCCTACGAACAAGAAGCAAATCGCGAAGTAGTAAAGTATACGTTTCATGAA
>JAHDGT010000580.1 GCA_020631675.1 Bacteroidota bacterium | reverse complement strand
AAATGCGCTTTTATACAGAAATTGGAAACTTTAAACCACTTCAATTCATCATTCAAAATTCAAAATTAACCCTCGCGCGAGGGATAGGAGCGGTAATAAGTGCGCTGCATGTGGTGTGAGTGGCGGCTGGGCGGGGCGGCCCAGAGGTAGCCACGCCCAGCCTGCCAACGAACCCACAGGCAGGGTGCTTATTTTAGTGGATAGCCCGGTGACCTGCCGCAGGCGGGCACGCGCCCTATTAAAAATAGGCAGGCTTACGTGCCATATTCAAACGCATACCCAGCCCTATATAATGACTACTATTAGCTGTTGGCTGACTAATGCGATCCTCTCTTCTATAAATGTAGTTGAGGTCCATGAAAAGATTGTGCCGCCACATATAGCTCAGTTGAAACTCGCCCAGTAGAATGTCTCTGCGATCCCCTTGCAGTAGCTCATTGCCATAAGGGCGATAGTTGGTCACCTCCAAATTGCTTCTGAAAATATCTCCGCCATAAGAAATGGTATCTTCTGCCGTATTGAAATCAGCACCTTGTTGGGCATACATCAGTGTGCTGGTCAAGCGCAATTGAGCATGCGCCTGCCAACTCAGCCTTGCCATCACTTCTCTGAAATTAGCACCTAAAGGGTGGGCGAGGGGCTGGTTGTAATGGGTGTAGTTCGCCTGATGGTTGTAGTGGGAGTAGATGTAAGGACGAGCCATATTGAACTCCACTTGCAGATCCAGATTGGAAATATTGGCCACATCAACATATTTCAAGCCCGCCTGAACGGCCATTTTATTGCCCCACCAACCAGAACCATCAAAAAGCTGCCCAAGGCTATACTCGTCGATCACCAACTGTCCGTAAAAAGAAAAATGACGGGCGAAATTGGCTTTCCAATCCAAGCCCACCAGTACATTATCCGTACTGCCCAATTGAAACTCTAGGGCGCGGTAAAAGATCAATGGGTTCAAATACTGTAGCTCGAAACCCGTATCCCGCGAGTAGATGATCGTCTCGAAAACCCCTAGGTTCAACCATTTGTTCACATTGAAACTCAGGTGGTGCAGCACCATGTATTTCTTGGGCAAAGCACCATCTCCGAAAGTGCGGAATTGACCGGTCAGCTCCGTGAAAAGATTCAGGTAATGGATCTTCCAAATGTTCAGCTCGCTTTTCAAGAAGAGGTATGAGTTGGACTGGTCGCTCAGGATCAAAGATCTAAAACCGTTGCCGATAAAGTTTTTATCATGCCCGAACTGAATGTCTAAATTGGAAATAGGCTGAAAAGTAATGTAGCCCCGAGTAGAAAAATAATCCCAGCCGAATAAGAACAGATCATCGCCGATCATTGAGCTGAACTCCTTGAAACGGCCCTCGCCCGGAATGGCGTAATTGTCAATGATGGGGTCGTGAATATAGCTGGGCAAGCCGATCTGATTTTCCGTGAAGGCGGTATAAAAACCCAGCTTCTGCATCAGCGTACCCTGCAACTCCAAGCCCCGTGTATTGATGTAGCGGATCTGATCACTCCCGCTTTCCTTACCCAGCTCGAACTGAATAATGGGGTTGAATTTGAAGAAGAAATCCTCCCGCATTTTGTTGAAATAGACAAAGTCGGTTTTCTTTTCGTAGAACTTCTTGAAAATGGGCTTTTTACTAGGCGGCGCACCAAAGAAACTCCACTCGCTATTGTCGTGATACACGAAAAAATGCATCTGCCGATCCCGCGATCTGTAATTCGCTTTCTGATGGTCGTCCGCATCTTCCACGGCAATACAAGCCCGCAAACAACTGTAGGGTTTCACACTCGTATGCACCCCGCTGCTAATAGAATCCCCCTTGATCTCTACCCGGTCAATGGTATTATAAGCGGGGTTCCACAAAGGTACATATTGACTTTGCGCTTGTATTTTTAAACAAGTAAAAAAACTCAGCATAAGAGCCAAGCTCCAAACTTGTAGGATACTTTTTTTCAAGCTTAATTTCATTTTCGTATGCATTTTAGCTGCTAACTTACTTCTTTTTTCACTAGCTATATCGGGCGCATCCACGCAATAAAGCCTTGCGCTTGTCCTTGTTTAGGCCATGTATCCCACAGCGGCAAAAGTAAAGACGTTGCATGCAACGTCTCTACGGACAGATCGTGCTTTGAAGCAAAAAGCGCAAGCCTCAACTGCGTGGTCGGGCTATCCGTTCCTATTAAGCGCACTGCCTGTCGGTTCGTTG
>JAHDGT010000579.1 GCA_020631675.1 Bacteroidota bacterium | reverse complement strand
TATCAGCGAATTTACTAAATCGTCCATTTTGCCAAATGGCACAAATAGAGGTGCGACATGTAAAATCGGATTATTTAGATTACACTGCACTTAAGCAATAAAGCTGATCTCATAACCAGCGAACTTGCGGAGGTTAATGACCCGGTCTTGATCTAAAAGCAGGTATTGCCCTTTGATACCGTTTAAAACTCCCGAAATGCTAGGCGATTTATCAAAATTCAAGCTCTTCACTTTTACTGGATAAGTGTTCACCGGGAAATTCATTTCATAGATATCGTCCTCATCGCTGATGAATTCGTGGTAGCCTTCGTCCAAGTATTCAATGGCTTCTTCTTTTACCTCTTCCAGATCCACATTTTCGTCTCTGACGTTGCGCAGCATTTTACGCCAGTCGGTTTTATCTGTGAAATGTTCTTTTAGTGCCACTTCTATTTCTCCTGCAAGTCTTCTGTAAGGCGTCTCACAGAGTTTGATCACTTTCCATGCACCTTGATCGACCCAGCGGTAAGGCACTTGTGTGCTTCTTGTCACACCAACTTTAACGATATTGGTCAAAGCCAAATAAACCACATGGGCTTGGTTGTGGTTGCGTTCTTCCCATTCTGGATCCCTGCCCTTGCCTTCATGTGCTTCACAAAGTTCGGGCTTAATGATACAAGGGGAGTTCTCAGGTGCTTCATTAAAGCAGGGGTAGCAGAAGCCTTGTGAGAACGACTTCTTGGTCAATCGACCACATCTTTTACAGTTTATCTTACCCGTAAAATCCAATTGGATGGCTTTGCCAATGTAGGGGTTGAGTGCTATTTCTGCTCCTTGAGCGGTACGCAAAGTATATTGAATGACCTCTTCCGCACTGCTCGGGAAAGCAGTACCCATTTTTGAACTGAGGTTACCTGTTGTAATGATCTTCATGTGGCAAAAATAATAGTCTTCTTTCAGAAGAAGATGAATCAGTCCTTTTTAAGCGCTTCTTTCAAAAGAGAAAAGGACAGTTCTTGTAATGAGATGCCATCTACATTAGCGTAAATGAATAAAAATAGATCCGCTTCAGGTATGGCGTAGGTGATCGCTTGTTGACCGGGCAACTGCCCCGTATGCGCGTAGGCGGTGTGTCCTTCTATCTGACCAATCTCCCAGCCAAAGCCTCTTTCGCCATATGCCCCATTTTCAAGCTGATACGTAGTAAGGGCTTTTTTCAGACATTTTTTTCGCAAGAATTGTTCATGATGAATGGCATTGCTCCATTTCTGCACGGATCTGCTATCGGCATAGAGTGCACCAGCGGCATGTATCCAGTCCGCATGCGGGACTTTACTTGCTTGGTAGGCTTTGCCTTGTGCAGCATTTATAAGGTGCCCATCAATAGGATATTGCGCGCGTATGCTGCTGTCTCCATAAAAGATGTTATTCATTTGTAGTGGATCAAAAATGCGTTTTCGCATAAACGCAGCATAGGACATGCCACTGATCTGTTCTATGAGGTATCCTAAAATAACATAGCCGCCATTGCTGTAATAATATTTTGTGCCGGGTGCTGATGAGAGCTGAATGGCGCATACTTTCCTAAGCAGAGCTTCTAATTCAATTGGATGGTTCATTTCATGAAAATGGGGTAGATCCCAAGTATTGACTAAACCTGAAGTATGGCTCAATAAATGTTCGATTTTAATTTTTTGAGCAGCTGCGGGTAAATCTTTAATGTATTTGCTGATAGGATCCTTTACGGATAGTTTTTTCTCTTGCGCCAATAATAAAATGGCTGTTGCGGTCATGGGTTTTGTAATGGAGGCTATGGGTACGATACGCGATGTATCCAGTGCTATTCCATTGACTTGCCTGTTTTGACCTACAGCTTTATGTAAGAGCGTCTTTTCTCCTTTTGTTAAGAGCACGATCATGCCCGGTGTCTCTTCATGGAATGGATATTCATCCACTAATTGTTCATAGGGGTTTTGGGCTTGGTTTTGAGCATGACTTATAGTGGATGAAAAGTACCCACCGATTAAAAGTGCTAGAAGCGTGATGGTCCAATAGTTGTTGTGTTTTGAAAGGGTCATTTTGATGGTGTTGCGCAAGGGATAGGAGTGGTACTAAATGGGATAGATGGGGCGTGAGTGCCTGCTTGGCGGGGGCGGCCCAGAGGTAGCCACCGCCAAGTAGAGCGACGAACCCCCAGATAGCCCATTTTGTAGGAACGGATAGCCCGGTACCCGCAGTAG
>JAHDGT010000578.1 GCA_020631675.1 Bacteroidota bacterium | reverse complement strand
CAAGCGAGAGTTGGAATTAGGTGCAGCGGCTATGGCGAGCTTGGTCTATTTGGTGGATCAAGATGGTTTAGGCAGCAACCCAATGCTTAAAAAGGGGGAGTGATCTGAACACTGGCCCATATTTTGAACGTTTCTAAACGGTCAACTGATGTGTGTGCTTTTATTGGTCTAAATCCTGTAAGCTTTTGCTTATTTTTACAACCTATAAGACATCAAACTACCATACAGACTTAGTCTACATTATACATGATCAACCTGAAGAACTTAAAATCTCTTTTTGTAGTAGAGGAAGAAAGTGGAACTGCAAGCGGTTCTGGTACGGAGACGAAAAAATCGACTCCTGCTCAAGAACCTATATCTCCGGCGATCAATGGTCCTATAAACGCACCGATCAGTTCAGATACACCTGCTCCTGTTTCCGAACCAACTCCGCCGCCACCTCCTCCAAAAGCAAAGATCAATCCGAGGGTTTATGAAAAGCTGATGGAAGCCATTGAGCGCAATAATCAAGATGGCTTTGATTATCTTGAATTCAAGAGTTCGCTGAAGGCATTAGCGGGCTTACATGCCGATGAGGCTACCCGCTTCAAGACATCTTATGCCACTGCTTCTACTATGGGCGTTACTGTAGATAAATTGTTGAATAGCGCTGCCTATTATCTACAGGTGATGGACAAAGAAAAAGAGGCTTTCAAAGGCGTATTGAAAGGCTTGGTAGAAAGGGAGATATTAGGTCGTGATCAACAAAGAGAAGCCCTGAAAGCGGATATACAATCCATGCAGGCACAGATCAAGGCTTTGAATGAAAAGATCAGTGCGCAACAAGAAAAGCTGGGCGGTATTGATGAGGAAGTAGCCAAAGCACAAGTTAAAATCGAAGGTACGAAGTCGGCTTTTTTAGCCACGTATAACCATATCGTAGATAATATGAATAGCGACGTGGATAAAATCCAGCGCTATTTAGGATGATGCGCTAAGTCGGGAACTTTGAGAAATGAATCCATTGTTCTTCTATTGTACTTCAGGTAGGGCGAGGCGTCAATTCACCTACTCAATAATTTGAAATTCAATCGAATAATCGATATATGCAAGAAATTAGTTCTTCTTCCCAACGCTCCTTCTGGAGCAAGCCCGAGGGTAAAACCGGAATGCTTTTCGGTGCGGCCATCTTGGCGGCACTGGGCTATGGTGCTTTTGTTGCTTTGCCGGTAATAGCCACCATTACCTGGAATTTGGTCAGTATAGCTGTCGCACTTTCTGTTTTAGCGGTGATCGCTTTTGTTGCTTTCAACCCTAAAACCAGAAACCTACTTTGGTATATGTACAAGACCGTGATGCGTAAGATCACAGGTCTATTCATCCAGATCGATCCCATTGGTGTGATCGAAAGTTATGTGAGTGACCTTAGGGGTAACCTTAAGAAAATGGGTAAGCAGCTGCATACCTTACGCGGTCAGATGCGTAAATTAAAAACCGAGATCGACAAGAATACCGATCAGGTAAAGAAGAATATGGCCCTTGCCTCTAAGGCAAAAGAAAAGGGTAAGGATAACATCATGGTGCTCAAGGCCCGTAAAGCTGGGCGTTTAAAAGAGAGTAATCTCAAGTTGGGTGATCTCTATAAAAAAATGGAGGTGATGTATCGCGTGCTCTCAAAGATGTACGAGAATTCAGAGATTCTTTTAGAAGACATTCAAGACGAGGTCAGTGTACGTAAACGTGAAAGAGATGCGATACGTGCCAGCCACTCTGCCATGCGTTCAGCACGTAACATCATCGCGGGTGATAAAGACCGTCGCGAAATGTTTGATCGTGCTATGGAAAGTATCGCTGACGATATTGGTGCGAAAGTAGGGGAGATGGAGCGCTTCATGGAAATTTCTGAAGGCTTTATGGATTCTATAGATCTGCAAAATGGCGTCTTTGAAGAAGAAGGACTGGCCATGTTAGAAAAATGGGAGAAAGAAGGTGCTTCTTTCCTATTGGGAGATGAGAAAGAAAAAATCATCAGTGATGCCGAAAATGAGTCGGTTGTGCTGGATCTTGATGCCCCTGTTCAAACCGGAGACAAGCAAAAGCGTGCTGCCAGTGGTGGCGGAACCGGTTATAGTGATCTGTTTGACTTCTAACATAAAATAGACCCAATAAAAAAGGCGGTGTGCTCAACAGCACACCGCCTTTTTTATTGGGTCTAAAAAAATGCCGATCCCCAAGCATGAAAGG
>JAHDGT010000577.1 GCA_020631675.1 Bacteroidota bacterium | reverse complement strand
GGGCCGCCCCCGCCAAGCAGGCACTCACGCCCCATCTATCCCATTTAGTACCACTTCTATCCCTTGCGCGAAATCTCAAGCAACCTTTAACCGCCAAATCTTCGTTATAGGCGTAACCTACGCCTAACTTTCTACTTGATCTCACCAACGCTATTTACCAAGATAAAGCACATGGTCAAGCTTTATTGTATATGTTCCGCTTGGCTGAATTTTTGTCACTTTAACTTTTTCCTACAACAATTGCTAGCCATTCGGGAAATCCGCACGTCTCATACGCTCTTATGTATGTGGGCATCCTTATGACGATACTTTCACTTGTATCTATCGTAGCCTACGATAGATATACGCAAGGGATAGCAGTGGTATGAGGTAGCCCCAAAAGCGACTGAGCGGCGGGCTGCAAAGGCGGCCCAGAGGTAGCCATTTGCAGCCCTGCCAGCGAAGCGATTTTGGGGTTGCCGAATTTAACGGATAGCCCGACCACGCAGTAAAAAGGATATACCGTAGAGCCGTTGCATGCAACGGCTTTGTGCAAATTCCAATTGAAATTGCCGTTTTATACAGCATCATTGTATGAAATAATCCCCCCCTTTTTATTGCGTGGATGCGCCCTATTGATAAAAATCAACAAACGATAACCTCAATTAAATAGTCAAGCATGACACAAGGATTTACAAGATGGCTCAAAAGATCATGTCTTTGGGCTTTACTGATTTTTTGCGCTGCGAATATGTACGCGCAGACAGATGAATGTGAGATAGAAGGCTTTAGTGCTTCAATAAGTCCAACATCCTTTTGTTTAGGGGAAAGCTTAAATGAAGCTTTCATAGGTCCGAATATTACGGTCTATATTCCAGATACAGAGGTGTATCCCATAGCCTATACAACTACTACGGGCGAAGAAGTGGTCACGAGTTTTACTGATATTCAATATTTCGTGACAGATGTAGATGGAAATGTGATGGAGTTAATGGGGGCTGATTTTAGTACCTCTTACTTTTACTCCCCATCGCCGGAAGTGTATCTGTACACCTTAGCTCCCGGTTCTTATTGTGCTTATGCGATTTTTTACGATGAAAATACGCTCACGATTGAAGACTATACCAATGTGAATGATATTCTAGCTTTGGAAGACATTTGTTATGACATCACCGAATGTGAGCCTTTTGAAATGTATACTTCGCCAGAATATAATGTCACCACTGAACCCGTCTGTAATGAAGGAGAGGGTACTTTCACTGTTGGCGTAACGGTTAATGGCGGTACTGGAAATTATATTTTATCAGGTTGGGGTCCTGATGGCACTGATTTAGAGGCAACGGAAGGTGTAGAAGTGCTCGCCACATTAGCTAATGATGGTTTCTATGGCTTGATTCCAGTAGATGCGGTATCTGGCTGTAGCAATGATTATATAATACCTGTGGAAAGTCCGTGTGAACCCTGTATTTGTACGGATGAGTATGCTCCCGTTTGTAGTAGCAATGGGGTCACCTATAGTAATGCTTGTGAGGCGGAGTGTGCGGGTATAACGGATTATACTGAAGGGGAGTGTGATTTTAGTGGTTTCTGTGGTATTGAAAGTCCTTTGATCGGGTCCACGCAAACTGATTTTTGTTTAGGGGAAACCCTGAACGAAATCACAGTAGATGTATTGATACCCCAAGAACCTGAAATAGATGAAGAAGTCGACAACCCGGACCAACCCACCGACTTTCGTTTGTTCGTTACTGATGGTACGGGAACGATTATGGAATTGCCAGATGCCAATGATCCAGGGACGAACACGCTCTTTAGTTCCTCAACAAACCTATTGCTTTATTTTCTGGGAGCGGGTGATTATTGTGTGTATGGAATCGTTTATGACACGACCAGCATTGACCCTACTCAGTTTAATACCCTAACAGCATTAGAAGAGGAAGATGCTTGTTTCGCTATTTCTGAATGTTGGGCGATCAATGTCTATACTTCGCCAGAATATGATGTGACAACAGCACCTGTCTGTAATGAAGGAGAGGGTACTTTCACCGTTGGTGTAACGGTTAATGGCGGTACTGGAAGCTATATTTTATCAGGTTGGGGTCCTGATGGCACTGATTTAGAGGCAACAAATGGCGTGGAGGTTTTTGCTACACTACCCAATGATGGCTTTTATGCCTTATTCCCGATAGATGCGGTGTCTGGTTGTGAGAATGATTATTTGATCCCTGTGGAAAGTCCTTGTGA
>JAHDGT010000075.1 GCA_020631675.1 Bacteroidota bacterium | reverse complement strand
CCAGTAAATGCAAAACCTATGATCAGCAGCAATAGCACTGCGACTTTAGCTTTTTTCATGGTGCAAAAATAAGGAATGTAGCATTTTTTGTTCTTGAGCACTGTAAAGTAAATGATCAGATAGATGGGATAGCTTTGAGGCTTTGCTTAAATTGCCCAGCGTGCGGATCATTCATTAAGTTGCTACGCGCGAGGGATAGGAGTGGAAATGAGCCCGCTAAGGAGCGCACTGAGCGGCGGGCTAAAAAGGCGGCCCAGAGGTAGCCATTTTTAGCCCTGCCAGCGAAGCAGCGAACAGCGGGTGAATTGGAACGGATAGCCCGGTGACCGCAGTGAAAGCTGGCGCTTTCTTAGACCCGAGATAGGAGACTTGAGACATGAGATGACCTGCTCGATGTCGATTTATCATAGGTGGCTAAAGCCAGTTTTTATTGCGGGCACGCGCCCTTAAAAAATTGAAAAATCTGAATCAAATCAATAGCGCACCAAACTGATCCCGATCTTACTGGCATTGCCTTGATAGAGATTGAAATCTGACACGGTTACATTGCTGTCTAAATTGGTGTCGCTATCTATGTATTTGTTGATCGCGGAGGCATCTACCACATAGATATTGAAATCTACTACGGTGATCAAACCATCGCCATTGATGTCGCCAGCCAGTAGGGTATGGGTGCCATCATCGGCTTGATGGAGCTGGTCGGTGCCGCCGATGACTTGACTTACTTGACTGTAATCATAGGGTGCGGATTGTGGTAGACTGATTGGCAAAGCATTGGCCACATCAATGTGGTTGCGGGTGCGCACGATCATATAATAGTCCACATCAGCATACAAATTGGAGAAGCTGACCCCTTCTGTGCCATCCAGATCAATGACGATCCCGTCTGAGCGAATGAAGGCGGCACGCTGCTCAATGATCTGTAAAGAGTCGGCTTGATTGCGGATCTCTAATAAAACCCAATCGGTTACATTGGCGGGGAGGCTGCTCACGCTTTCCGTACCGGCATAAAACCAAGGTGAGGCATTGAAAGGCTGATCCGTAGGTAGGAGTGTATTGTCTTGTAAATGCGTACTCATGGTACCCGCACTTTGGTAAGCCCCTTCTAAGTAAAGCTGTGCTTGCAGACTATTGACTGAACTAGGCGGTGCGGCATAACTGACATAGAACTGCCCTAAGTTATTGATGCCATTATCTGTTGAGAAAACGATGTCTCCGCTATTGTAAGCATCGGCTTGGTCCAGGTTGGTGGTCCAAGTGCTGCCGTGGGCGTTTTCTAGGCGGGTATGTAGTTGATAGGCATTGCTGGGCAATGCGCTGTTGACCGCCGTTTGTGCCCCTAATGTAAGGCTGATTGGCTCATCTATGACTGGTTCTGTGCCGTAGTTATTGAGGATCCAATAATTGTCGATTGGCGTTAAGGCATCTGCTAGTTGATCCGGATTCAGGTGAATGCGTGTACCCACCACATCGCCCTGCGGCACAAGTGTGGAACTGCTTAGGTCTAATTGAATAGCGGGGGTCGTGAACATATAATTGCCCGCACTACTGATGCTAAGCCACTCACTAAAGCCACCCCCCAGCGGTGCGCTAGAACTGCTACGATCGGCACTGCCAATTAAACTCAGATGATTGTTGCTTACGCGATCCAATACGTCACCACTTGCTCTATTGAATTGGTAGTAATGAATGAGATCACTTTCTAGATCGGGGTAGGCGGTGAGGTGTCTTTTTAAGCGAATCTCGTTTTGAGATAATGCGCTATTGAAGATCTTCACTTCTTCTATTTCGCCTTCGTAATCATAAGCACCATAAACATCCGCGCCCATGCTCAAACCGAAGGAGGTGTGTATGTCGTTTAATGCACTCATATTGTCACTGGCTTCGGCAATGCCATCAATGTACAGGGTGGCGATGCCGTCTCTGTCAAAGCTGCCGGCTACATAATGCCATTCGCCATCATTGAGATAGGAAGTAGAGTAGAGGTCGATTCTCTCAGATCCATCACCAACATTCAACCAGACCAAGCCACTGGTCATAGAGAATACCCAGCCTTTGTTGTAACCTGAATACCAATTTTTATCGGTCACGATCGCGGCATCGCCCGCATTGGTGGTGGTTTTGATCCAGAAAGAGACGCTGAAATCTTGGGTGCTGCCAAAGTCGGGTGCTGCACTTGCTTGGGCCAGATCACTGCCACTATTACTGATCAACAAAGCCTGCCCCGGAATACTGTCCACTTGACATTCATTGGTCACCGTGATAAAGTCGGTCAATGTTTGGCTATCCGTGCCGTAGGCATTCGTAATGTTCAAGCTAACGGAATAAGTACCAGGGGTGTCATACACCACCTTCGGGTTTTCTTCATTGGAGGTGGCGGGTGTCGCACCCGGGAACGACCAATCCCAAATGACGGAATTATGGTCTACATAAGAAAGATCTTTGAAATGGAAAGTGTCTCGAACGCAAGCGGACTCCAATTTATCAACAGAGATTTTAGCTACGGGCGGTGCATTGTCGAATAGGTCGGTTTGATAAGCGCCTCTATAGGTTCCTAAGCGCATTTTACCTTCGGTAAAGTAGGGGCAGAGGTATTTCGCATAAACCGAAGCAGGTAAACCATTGCTGAATATCTCCCAATCGCTCATGCTATTATCGCGGTAGAAAACGCTATTTGATCCACTCACATAAATGCCACCATTGCTGCCTTGGTGGTGGGAAATATCATAGAGCGTAACAGCTGATAAAGCTGAGCCTGTCAGATCTGTCCAGCTTGCGCCGCCATCTGTGGTTTTGAATACTTTATTGCCAGTATGTCCGTACCAGCCAGTGATAATGAACCAAAGGGTGTTTTCATCGGTCTGATCCACCTCTATGATCTTGTTTTTGTAGTTGTAGCCACCAACAGTTGAATTAGGGGGCGTAATATCCGTCCAATTCGCTCCCGCATCCGCGGATCGCCATATTTTCACGATGTCATCCACTTCATCATTCTGTACCACATAGATCACATCCGGGTTCGCGTTTGATATTTGTACGCTATAAATGCGGCCTGTAGCAAAGTTGTGTACCGCTTCCCAGTTTTTGCCATTATTAGTGGTTTTCCAAAGTGCCGAATCATTAGGGGAATAGTAGGTATTGTAGCAGCGGGGATCCCATTCAAAATTGCCATACAAACCCGGCGTACCATTCACATTAGCCGTCTTTGAATTGTCAAAGGGCAGCCAATTCCAATAGTACAAGCGATCATAGACCTGCATCATGCCGCCTGTCTCGAACATCACACTACCATCGGCATCATGCACATGCGCCTTGGTCACGTCTGCGGCCCCGCCCGCGAACCAACCGCCGAAGCCGTTTTTGCCTTTCAGAAAGAGATCCTCATAGTGTACCAATGTACCATTGTGGTAAGTACCGCCCAACATGGCATCCTCCTTATAACTGCCGTCAAAGCCCCAAAACTCCGTGCCTTGTATGCCATGCATACGAGGTTCAATATTATCGCCCTGATCGGCAGAGTAATAGAGTCCGCCATCAGATGCCACCCACATATCCACACTGCCGTCCGCATTTTGGAAGAACTTCACATCATGCACATCGGCATGGGTGTAGCGATCTTTGGTATTCGCACCTACCCAAGTCACCCAATGTCCGTTGGTCTCCCAAGAGCTGCCCCCGTCTTCACTTCTATTCACACTAATACCCGCGGCGAATACCTTTTCGGGATCCGTTGGAGATGCGCCCAAACCTAAATCGTAGTAGTATTGACCGCCGCTATTACTGCCATCAAAGGCATAGCCCACTATGTTTTTGTTCGTTGTACTGGCTGGGCCACCCGGACCCGTTCCACAACATTCAAAAGTGAAGCTTTCGCCGGCATCGGTGCTTTTGTAGATGCCATATAAGCCGCTGCCGCCATTTGCTTCACCCGTTGCCAAGACATAGATCAGATCAGGATCCGCATTGGTGATAGAGATTTCTGTTCGCCCTTGTTCATCACCGGGTGCGATGTCTGAACTGACGCAATTTAGAATATGTCCGCTACTCCAAGTTGCTGCGGTACTTAGGCTACCATCATTCGTGCCCACTTGATCAATTAGATCGCTTCCGCTGGCACTACTCATATTGTAATGATGCACTAGATCAGTTAAAGCAGGATGTCCGCTAAGGTCATCTGAACAGCGCCAATTTTCCAGATCTGTGCTGCTCAGAACAGTATTCCAAACCCGTAAATCACTGACTTGCCCACCAAAACCATAGCCATAGCCTAATGTGCCATCTTGAGCTAAAGCCGTAACCAAAGATGTGCCTACACTGCTACTGAGAATGTCACTGCTGCTACCCAGCAATACGCCATCTTGGTATACGTATTTCATGCCATCGGCATCATAAGTCACAGCGATATGATGCCACTGTCCGTCGTCTATAGTTGATCCGTCAATATCTATTCTTGTACCGCCATCACTGATGTTGAATTTCCAATCGCCATTGCTTTTTCCAGCTACAATAAAGCCTGTATTCCAACCAGAGTACCAGTTTTTATTAGAGAAAATAGCGGGGTCGCCAGACCAGCCACTTGATTTGACCCGCATTTCGATCGTGAAATCTTCAAAACCGCTAGCCCCCAAATTCATATTGTCAAAGGTGACATGCGTGCTGGTCGCACCATCCAGATCCACAGCTGAAAAGCTCGGACTAAGGGTTGCACTGCCTACACCTGGCCAGCCATTGGTTTTTAAGCTAAAGGTATTGCCCCCATCGGTGCTTTTGTAGAATTCGGTATGTCCGGAGATGTACTTCACGGCATATACGATGCTGGGGTCAGTTGGGTGGAATTCCATTTCTTGGAAATGCCCGCCCAATAGCAAATTCCAACTCGCTCCGGCATCATCTGTACGGTATAAACCATCTGTGGTTGCGGCTAAGATGACGGCATTATTCGTGGGGTCCATTTTAAAATCACGCACCCAATCAAAATATTGCCCTCCGCCTGTTTCGGTATAGCTCCCTCCTCCATCTGTAGATTTCCAGATGCGGTTGCTCCCTTCAAAGTAGATCGTATTCGAGTCGCTATGGTCAATGCAAATGCTGTAAACCGAACGCAGCAAAAGATCATCCGTAATAGCTGTCCAACTCATGCCTTTATCCGTCGATTTCCAAACGCCCGCATTCGCTGTTCCAGCATATACCACATCCGGATTGGAAGCGGATTGTTCTACCGTATACACATGTGCCGCACCCGGAGATTGTACGGATACATTCATGGTCGCCTCATGATCATATTCCCAAGGTCCCAACTGTTCCCAATTCGCCCCTGTGAGTCTTTTCGCCTTTTCTTCGGCTCTCAGATCCATTAGTTGCTTGCTGTGTTCGGCAGCAACTTTGGGGTCGGGCATTTCAATATAACCAGCTCTATTAAAATAAGGTCCATTGTGCCGCAACCAGCGTTTGTAATACTGGGTGAACTGGTTTTTTACAAATTCATTTTCACGGTAGTAAGCTTCGTAGGCTGCTTCTATTTCGTACTTGTTCGGGTTCGCACCGTACAGCAATTTCACCCATTCGGGCAAGTCCGGATTTGCCGCACTATAACGTTGTTCCAATTGGGTTTGAGCGTGGGAGTTATACGTACTGCTAAGCAGGAGGAATGAAGTGAGCAGCAGGCTAAGGCATACAGATAGTGTACACTTTTTACAGTTAAGCATGTGTAGTGATTGAGCGAGTGAAGTTGTGTGTAATAAAGTTATCTATTGCGGGGTGGATTACCTATATATTGTTGATGTTTTTAGTTTTTGAACGTTCTGTTCTGGATTTATGTTACCTTTAAACTACCTCAATATTATTATTGATTGCATGACAAGAGTTAACGACCTGAAAATAGAATTGATTAAAAAGATATCTGCCATAAATGATATGGGGGCTCTTGAACGAATTTATAATCAATTAGATTCCGTTGAACCTGACGCTACTGGATTAGGTGCTAAAATTACCTTTACGTTAAAAGATGGACTTGTTGAGATACAAGAGCATAAGTCTTTTCAAACAATTCTTGAAGAACAGGGATATCAGTCGGTTACCTTCGAACAATTTAAAAAACAAGCTGACCAAATAGATTGGCAACATTCCATTGATGAATTATTAGATGCTTTAGATTAATTGGACGGTGAATTACTTATTAGATACGAATATTATACTAATATACAGTAGAGCCACTGAAGTCGCGGAAAAGATTGAAGCTCAGTATCAATTTTTTGCTGAGGGTAATGTGCTGGCAGTTTCTGTGGTCACCTTAGGGGAAGTTGATGCAATAGTGAAAAAATTAGGTATTGGTGAAAAACGTAAAAATAGAATAGACGAATTGATCAATAATATCGCAAAAGTAAGGATAGATACTACAGCACTAATTAGTAGATATGGTGATATAGATGCCTTTTCTCAGGGGAAAGTTGGTGATGTTAAACAAAAGTTCTCTGCAAAGAATATGGGAAAGAATGATTTGTGGATTGCAGCAACAGCTAGTTTGTATAATTTAACCTTAGTTACAACAGACAAGGATTTCGACCATTTGTCGGAATCACATTTAAAGCTATTGTATTTAGATATTGAAGACTTTCGAAAGTAAGGTTTCGTCGTGGCAAACGAATCCTAAAAATCCAACAACTGCCAATCTAAACGATAAGTAAACCCGGCAGTAAAAAAGTGATTACTGGGGAAGCTGGCTTCAAAGAAAACCCCCAATGGCTCAATAGGGTAGTAGCGAAGACCGCCTATGCCAAATAGAGCCATAGGACCTCGGTCGCTTAATGCAAGGAGGCTTGTGCTATTACTGTTAGTTTGATAATTATAGCTAAAATAAGCAGTACCTCCTCCAAAGTAAAGGTCGATTTTTTCTTTGTTGTTTTGGTGAATTTTGAGCGGATGAATCAGTGCGCGGAGGTAAATCGCGATAGCTCTGATATCAAGATCAGTATCTTCTTTGACTAAGACACCACTGGCATCTTCATATTCATGTTGGGTATAGCGAACAGCAAACGGCTGGTAGGAGATTGTTCCGCCAACACTGAATCGTCTGCCCAAGGCAGCATCTATGGAGAGCAGCCCGCCTAAACGACCGCTTAGTTGACTGCTTTCTGCCTTGATGCTGGTATGATCTGCCCAGAAAGGGACGCCCCAAGCGGCGCCCCCTTGAATGATTTTCTGCTTAAAGGCGTTTTGTGCTAAAACTGTTCGACCGTTAACAGCACAGATAATTAATGTGAGAAAAGCGTAGAGCAATAATGGTCGCACGACTTATGGTTCTTGAGGTAATAGGATCAATCTTCTATCAAGATACCCATTTTACCCATTTGGTAGTCGCGCATGGCCTGCATGATCTCAGTTTGGGAGTTCATGACAAAGGGTCCATATTGGGTGACTTTTTCTTCAATAGGCTGCCCACAAAGGAGTAAAAACTGCCCCTCTTCCAAACAATGAATACCGACTTCATCCGCTTCGGATGCCGTATCGAAAACTACGAGGTTTTCAGCGGGGATGCCGCCATAGCCTTCAATGCGCATGCCACCTGAAATGACATACAGCATACTGCTGTAGCCTTTAGGTACTTGAATCACTTGTTTTCCGCCTTTCTTAGCTTTCCCCCAGATCATGAGTAGTGGACTATCTGTTTGAATCGGGCTATTTTGGTTTTCATACTTGCCTGCTACAATATTCAGCTGAATCAGTTCGTCTACAGAGGTGATAGTAGGCATATCCTCTGCTGAAAGGAATTGATAAGAAGGTGGTTTCATTTTGGCACTGGCCGGACTATTCACCCACAACTGAATGATCTCCTGTATGCCGTTTTCTTTTACCAGTGCATCAGAAGGGCGTTCGCTGTGAATGATGCCCGCACCTGCATTCATCCACTGTACATCACCTGCTTTGGCGATCTGACTATTGCCCCTGCTGTCACGATGATGTACTTCGCCTTGTATAACGAAGGTAACAGGTGAAAAACCACGATGGGGATGCGGACCAACACCTTGGTGTTTTGCCGCCGCCAATTCATTGACTTGCACTTTAGCGTGGTGCAATAATAAAAAAGGATCTACCTGCTCTACTTTTTGAGTAGGCAGTGCTTGCTTCACTTTAAAGCCGCCCATATCTAAAGGAGAGGCGGGGAGTAAGTATTTTACCGTTTTGTTGGACATAATGCAATTCATTTAGGTCTTCAAGACAAAATAAAAATTGATTTGGTTCATTGTCTCTTACAGTTGCTTAAGTTGGTTCAAAGTATTGAACGATTTACATGACCTTAGGGTTAATCAGTTAGTAATATGAATTTTAAAAAGCCATATTGGTCTCTCATGATTTTACTTAGCATCATTAATATGTTCGCTGGCTATGCGAAAGCGCCAACGCATGAAACGGAGAAAAAGCAGTCTGATATTGCATTGGTCGAGCAACATCTCACCGCCATTACCAAGACAGATAAGCCCAGAAAACACAGCAATATAGCAACGCTGAACCAAGTGGCGGACTATATCAAAAAAGAGTTCAGTAAGTATAGCGATAAGACCTATTTTCAAGATTATGTAGCCAATGGCCTGCCCTATAAAAATGTAGTGGCGGTGATGGGTAGGGAAGATGCGCCCACTATTGTGATCGGTGCGCATTATGATGTTTGTGGTGAACAGGAAGGGGCGGATGACAATGCGAGTGGTGTAGTGGGCTTATTAGAATTAGCCCGACTCTTTGAAGGAGTGGATTTGAAATACCGCATTGAACTGGTGGCTTACTCATTAGAAGAGCCACCCTATTTCAGAACCCAACAGATGGGCAGCTATATACACGCTAAATCTTTAGCTGATGATAAGGTGGAGGTATACGGTATGGTCTGCTTGGAGATGATCGGTTATTTTGATGATGCGGAGGGTTCTCAGCATTTTCCGATCAATATCTTGTCCTTGATCTACGGCAAAAAGGGAGACTTCATTACATTGGTCAATAAATTCGGCAAAGGGAAGTTCGCCAAGCGTTTCAACAAGCAGTTCATGAAGAGAAAGCAGTTGAAAACCAAGCGTTTTACCGGTCCTGTAGCCGTGGAAGGCATTGATTTTTCCGATCACGCCAACTACTGGCATTTTGGTTTTAGTGCGACTATGATCACTGATACCGCCTTTATGCGAAATCCCCATTATCACCAAAAGACGGACATCATGGAAACCCTGGATCTGGATAAAATGGCTAAGGTGATCAATACGGTCTATGAGGCCGTGATCCATTTGCGCTAAAATGTGTTCCTATACCTATGTTCCAATTAAACTTAAGCGATACTTTTAACAAAGCGTTGCCTGCGGATACCGATACGAGCAATAGCCGCCGACAGGTGTATGAGGCTTGTTACTCTTTTGTTGAGCCAAAGAAGCCTACGGATCCGAAATTGCTTCATGTATCTCAAGAAATGCTGGAAGCCATTGGCTTGAATAAAGACGATGTAGAAACGCCAGACTTTCTTAAAATATTTAGTGGGGCGGAGGTGTACCCTCAAACATCCTCTTATGCCATGTGCTATGGTGGACATCAATTCGGGCATTGGGCGGGGCAGTTAGGAGATGGTAGAGCCATTAACTTAATGGAGGTGGTACATGAAGGGCAGAGATGGGCATTGCAATTGAAAGGTGCAGGGCCTACGCCTTATTCCAGACGTGCGGACGGGCTTGCTGTTTTACGCTCTTCTATCAGAGAGCATTTGTGTAGTGAAGCCATGTATCATCTTGGCATACCCACTACACGTAGTTTATCGCTTATGCTATCCGGTGATCAGGTGTTGCGTGATGTAATGTACAATGGGAATGCGGCTTATGAAAAAGGCGCGATCGTTTGTAGAGTAGCGCCATCCTTTGTCCGTTTCGGCAACCTACAGATATTTGCCAGTCGCAATGACAAAAAGACCTTACAAGAACTGACGGATTATACCATTGAGCACTTCTTCCCTGAAGTGGAGGGCGAAGGTGCGGATCGTTATTTGTCCTTTTTCAATGCAGTGGTGGATCGCTCTGTGGAAATGGTAGTGCATTGGCAAAGAGTGGGTTTTGTACATGGGGTCATGAACACTGATAATATGTCGATCTTAGGCTTAACGATCGACTATGGTCCTTACGGTTGGTTGGAAGGCTATGATCCCGATTGGACGCCTAACACAACGGATCGAAGAGAAGCAAGGTATAGATTCGGTAACCAGCCAAGTGTACTACTTTGGAATCTGTTTCAATTGGCGAATACACTTTTCCCATTAATCGAATCTGCCGCTCCTTTAGAAGCTGCTTTGGAGCGCTATAAGCAAAAGTATTTGCTTTTATACGGAGAGATGATGCGCTCGAAATTAGGCTTGTTGAAGAGAGAAAAAGAAGACCTCGCATTGATCGAAAGCTTAGAAAATAGCTTGCAGCTCACGGAGACGGATATGACCATCTTTTTCCGCTTATTGTCGGAGGTGAAAAAAAAGGAGACAGCTGAGGAAATGTTGGATCATTTAAGCGCTGCCTTTTACCAAATAGAAGAAGTAAAAGGAAGTGTGAAAGAGCAGTGGTTAGCTTGGTTCAATGTTTATCGTTCACGCTTACATTTGGAACAGCGTTCTGATGAAGAGCGGTCTGTTGAAATGAAAAGGGTGAATCCCAAGTACGTACTGCGAAATTATATGGCGCAGCTGGCCATAGATGCAGCGGACGAGGGGGATTACACGATTATAGAGGAGTTGTATCAGTTGCTCAAGCAACCTTATGCAGAGCAAAGTACATCTGAGAAATGGTTCGCGAAACGTCCGGAGTGGGCGCGTCATAAAGTGGGGTGTTCTATGTTGTCCTGTAGTAGTTAAAAGGAATGTGCTCAATGGAAAAATGGCTTAATCCGATTACATTAGAAGGAGAGGTGGTCAAACTCATCCCCTTAGTTCGTGCGCACCATACCGAATTGATAGACGCCGCAAAGGATGGTGAATTATGGGAGTTGTGGTATACAGGCGTACCTTCTGCTGAGACAATGGATGCCTATTTGGATTTTGCCTTTGAGCAACAAGATTTAGATCGGGCACTTTGTTTTTGTGTTTGGCACAAACAGGATAAAAAGATCATTGGGACTACCCGATTTTGTAATGCGGAGCCAGAACACAAGCGTTTAGAGATTGGCTATACTTGGTATGCGAAAAGCTATCAGCGAACGGCGGTGAATACAGAGTGCAAGCATTTGTTGTTGCGATTTGCCTTTGAGGATTTAGCCTGTATAGCGGTAGAGATCAGAACTCATTTTCATAATCACCGATCAAGGAAAGCAATAGCTCGTTTAGGCGCGAAGCAGGATGGCATTCTCAGAAATCACAGGCAGCATGCTGATGGCAGCTTTCGAGATACGGTTGTTTTTTCAATCGTACAACAAGAGTGGCCAACGGTCAGAAAGGCATTGCGATTCAAGATGAGTAGCTAATTAAGTAAGTACTTGTTAAGCTATACTTGAGCGTGTAGGTGTTTACTGATGGTAAAATAGAAAGTAGTTCCTTTTCCTTCTTCTGATTCTAACCAAATCTTACCTCCGTGATTTTCTACTATGTTTTTACAGAGTGCTAAGCCTATCCCTGTCCCTTCATATTCTTCTTTGCTGTGCAATTTTCTGAAAAGGAGGAAGATGCGTTCATGGTTTTCTTTAGCTATACCAATTCCATTGTCGGTAATTTTGAATAAGTGCTCGTCTGGACGTTCTTCTACGCTTATTGTTATTATTGGTTTACGTGCCTCTGAGCTGTATTTTATAGCATTGCTGATCAAGTTTTGAAATAGTTGTCGGATTTGAGTTTCATCTACCAACAAGGTTTGGTTGATGGAATGTGCTTTGATGCTTACCTCCTTATCTTGTATGACGGCCTGTAGGTCATCAGCCACTTGATTGATGATTCTTCTGATGGGCACACTGATAATATTCAGTTTATCGGTATTGACTCTTGAATAGGAAAGCAGATCTTCAATGAGCTGCTTCATATTCATGGAAGAGTTAATAATGAACTGTATGTATTCTTTTTCTTGTTCGGTCAGGCGGTCATCTGCTGATTTTCCTAGTATTTGGGAAAAGCCAACCAGTGTTCTAATGGGTTCTTTTAAGTCATGAGAAGCCAGATAAGCGAAATTCTCTAATTGTAAATTGGAGTCAATGAATTTTTTCAGTTCTTCATTCTTCTTATTAAGAAGATCAAGCTGCTTTTTTATGAGTAACTCGGCTTTTTTGATATCGGTTATATCTTGATAAATCCCTGTGATGATCTTTTTTTTGCTGAGGTCGATCTCTTGGATGGTGTAATACACATCGACTTCCTCTCCATTGGGGCGTAGGTAGCGCCATTCTGTTGAAAAATGTCTGTTTTGAACGAAGCGTTTTTTTAGTTCTTCTAGATGCTCAGTTGTGAGTCTGCCATCTGACTGGTATTTCGGACTCAATTGAAGATTCGCTTGTCCTTTTAATTCATCTAGTTCTTTATCTGTACGTCCGAAAATCTCTCTTAGTTTATCATTTCTGGCTACGAGGCGTGTGACGGGAGTCCCATTTTCATCGCGGAAATATTCGTAGATTTCGATGCCATTTGGCGAGTGCTTGTACAAGGTTCTGAACATTGCCTCTTCTTCTTTCAGTGCTAAATCTCTTTCTTTTAGCAAAGAAATATCTGTTAGCACTGCGACCGCTTCTTCATTTACTCCGTCTAGGTTGAGCGTTTGTAAGTGAACAATGGCATGCCCAATACTTCCATCTTTACGGATAAAGCGATGCTCGAAAGTGGAATTGTTCTGAAAAGCATTTGAACGAGCGTAATATTCATAGTCTTCTGGGTGCATGACGGTGTCTATGGTTTTTCCGATGATCTCATCGGCTTTGAAACCTGTCATATTGCAGAAGGCATCGTTTACTGTATAGAATTTACCTTTTATGCTGGTTGCTATACCTGTTTGTGTGTTTTCGTAAATGCGTCTATAGCGTTGCTGACTGATGGCAACGGCTTCTTCGGCTTTTTTTCTGGCAGTGACATCTATTGAGACCCCAAGTATCCCGATTTTTTCATGGTTTTGGTTCAGCAGTGGTCTCTTGATCAGTTCGTGATACTTTAGTTGATTGATTGGGTCTTTTACCGTTACCAAATGATACTCTAAGCCATTGGCATCTTTATGTGTACCAAAAGGTGCTTGTTTTTCACTTCTTAGATAGAAAGCGTTGACATTTTGGCCGAGCATTTCGTCGGGACTTTCACCATAGTGCTCCGCCATGGTTTTATTGATGAAAATGAATTTATTTTCAAGGTCTTTGGCGTAGACGAAATGCGGATTTAAATCGGCTATTTGTCGCAAAAAGCTATTCGTTTTTTCTAACTCGCTTTGGTACTTCTCCCGATCTTTAATAAAGTAATTAATTATCATGTATATCAATACGAAGCAGGATAGACTTACTAATACGACAAGAATAAAAAGCCTGACGTCCGCACAAATATGGTATAAAGCAGTATAGTAGATGCCTAAAGCGCTGGAAACAGCGATAACATTTATTCGTTGCCACAGTTTCGTATTTAAGGAGTAAGTATTAAATATGAAGGTGGCCATGAAAACCGGAATACTCACATGATAAGCCTCGATCAGATAGGGGGCGGCCGCAAAAAGTCCGTAAAGGCCGAAACTATTGACCATCATGGTATATAGGGGGCGCTTTTGAAAAATGAAAAAAGTGCCCAAAATAGGGATCAGCTCCACCAATAGAACAAACAAATGAAGTCGACCGCTCCCGATCAGTAATACGGTGAGGATCGGGATTTGCATTAGTCCGTAAATGATGAAACTCATTCGGACGATCATCTCATCCCTGCTCAGAGGCTTTTGAATAGTTGTTTTAGTATTTGTTGAATCTAAGTTCATCCGGTAAATCGGCCTGCTTGATTGAATTTCACACGATTCGCGTAAGGGATAGGAGGGGAAATGAAGCCACTAAGGAGCGCCCTGAGCGGTGGCATAAAAAGGCGGCCCAGAGGTAGCCATTTTTATGCCTGCCAGCGAAGCAGC
>JAHDGT010000576.1 GCA_020631675.1 Bacteroidota bacterium | reverse complement strand
TAAAGCTAGTGCATCCTTATTGATGAGATGAATGGTTATGGTTTGCATGATTTTTCTTTTCTAAAAAAGCTATTCCATGGTTTAAAAACCTTATGGTTTTCAATTTAGTTCAAATGTTGAGCAATTACAACTGTTGTGATGAAAGTGGTGCGTTAGGATGCGAGTTGATTGCTGTCGTAGGCGGGAGGACACATAGGTCCTCCCCTACAAGTAGGGTCAAGGGGTTAAATCTTCATCATAATGCACAAAAATATTCAAGTACAAAGAGCGGGATAAACGGAATATGACGGGCCAGCAGATGAATAATAGGGCGATCGCTCCATAGAGCCATAAGGCTTCACCAGTGACCAGAGCAACGAGTAAAAAGGCGATCAGGTAGATACTGCTCAAAGAATAGCTCACGAACATGGCACCGTACCAGAAGCCTTCTTCCAACTCGTATTTCTGCCCGCATTTTGGGCAGCTTTCGGGCATGGCGTCGGTTTTTTGGTAGGTGAGGAGGCGGTTGTTTTCAAAGAGCTCTCCTTCGTGGCAGCGGGGGCATTTGAGGCGAAAGATGGAGTAGAGTTTGTTGCCTTTTTGGAGCATGGGAAATAGATGCTTTCTAATAGCTTTAAATAGGGGTACGGCAGTACCAGTTTATTCCATGAAGGATAAAAAAAGACTTTGTGCTCCTTTGTGTTCTTGGTTCTTTGTGGTTAGCTAAATCGTGCCACGATAAACGATTTACCACAAAGAAAGAAGAACACGAAGCTACACAAAGAAATGTTTACCCGACTTTTGCCTGCCTTAATGTTTCTATTAAAGGGTAGACGGGCAAACATAATCGGTTACAGGGATGCTGGTTTCTTTAATGGCTTTGTAGCCACCTGCTACTTCTATGATGTTGTGATAGCCTCTGGATTTAAGAATAGAGCTGGCGATCACGGAACGATAACCTCCTGCGCAATGCACGTAAAAGGTTTGATCGTTGGGTAAGCTGGCTAAATTTTCATTTAAGCTGGCTAAGGGTGCATTGGCGGCACTAAGAATATGCTCGGAGGCGTATTCTGAGATTTTGCGCACATCCACCACTGGGGTATTCGGGTCGGCAGCTAAGGCGTTTTCTAATTCAACAGCTGGTACAGATAAGATGGTGTCCACCTCTTTACCTGCTTCTGCCCAAGCGGCAAATCCGCCTTTTAAATAGCCGATCACATTGTCAAAGCCCACACGAGAGAGTCGGGTCAGGGCTTCTTGTACTTTGTCTTCATCTACGACTAATAAAAGCGGTTGTTCAATGTCTTTGATCAATGCGCCTACCCAAGGGGCGAAGCCACCTTTCAAACCAATGAAGATAGATCGAGGGATATGTCCTTTCACATATACGCTCTGATGACGTACATCTAAGATGATCGCGCCTGTTTCGTTGGCGGCTACTTCAAAAGCATCTGGAGAAAGGGCATGCATGCCTTTTTCCAATACTTTATCAATGCTTTCGTAGCCTTCCTTATTCAGCTTCACATTCAGTGGGAAGTAGGCAGGAGGGGGGAGTAAACCGTCTGTCACCTCTTTGATGAATTCGGCTTTGGTCATATCCGCTCGTAAGGCGTAATTCATTTTCTTTTGGTTACCGAGGGTGTCCACGGTTTCCTTCATCATATTCTTACCGCAAGCAGAACCTGCTCCATGTGCTGGGTAGACGGTCACCTCATCTTCTAAAGGCATGATCTTATTACGGAGGCTATCGAACAGCATGCCCGCTAGATCCTCTTGGGTCATATCCGCAGCTTTTTGGGCAAGGTCGGGGCGACCCACATCACCTAAGAAGAGAGTGTCGCCAGAGAAGATCGCATGGTTGTTTCCTTCGGCATCGATCAGTAGGTAGGTGGTACTTTCCAGGGTATGCCCTGGGGTATGTAAGACCTTAATGCTGACATCTCCGATCTGGAAAAGCTGTCCATCTTCCGCGATCGTAGCATCGAACTTGGTGCTGGCATTTGGCCCGTATACGATCGGTGCACCTGTTTTTTCGGATAGGGTAACATGTCCGCTGACAAAGTCGGCATGGAAGTGGGTTTCGAAGATGTACTTGAGTTGTACGTCATCTCTTTCCATTCGCTCTATATAAGGCGCTACTTCTCGTAAAGGGTCAATGATAGCGGCTTCGCCTTTGCTTTGGATATAGTAAGCACCTTGTGCCAAACAACCGGTATAGATCTGTTCGATTTTCATGCTTGATGTGATT
>JAHDGT010000575.1 GCA_020631675.1 Bacteroidota bacterium | reverse complement strand
CTTCAAAATCAAGCACTTAGGCGCGGTTCAGACGAAAAACTTTAAACTACCTCAAACAAAAAAAGCCCGATCGCAAAGCGATCGGGCTTTTTTTGTGAAATTGCTAAAGCAATATTTATTAGTGGCGGAATTCGTCCTCTCCTTCTGGAGTATCATCCAAATCATTGGCGCGAAGTGTGATCACTTCGTATGGGTTCTTACCCAAGGTACCGCCTTTGAATAGACGACGAACATAGTTCGGCTTCTTAGTTAATGTAGCTTCTTTGTGCGCACGAGGGATACGATATTCGAATCTTTCTTTGTCGAGTGCGTCTAAGTCCGTTGGATCTTCCACAACGAATTTACGGATGCCTTTCCATTCACGTCCGTCAGGTTGGAAAGCGTAGTAGAAGAAGTTGGTTTTGATACCATCGTTACGGTCGAAGCCAATGTGTCTGGAAACAGTAGTGGTGTCTCCAGGTGCGATGTATAACCAGCCTTCGCTGACCCAAGTGTTATCACTCCAATCGGCATCGGCTTCTACGAAGTTATAAGTAACAGCGACCCATACAGGCTTATCGGTTTGGTTGGTCATTGCCAGTTGCGCATTAGCATTTTGTGCCACGCAGAAAAAGGCGAATGCCGTAAGTAGTGAGCAGAATAAACGTTTCATGCAATAAATACTATTTACAGTTTGAATAAAATATGCTTGTTATTCCACCTTCATAATCAAAGGTGGGCTATGTCTCATGATAACAGGAACATGGACAAAATTGTATGGGGAGGACAACGATAGTCAGGCTGAAGCAAAAGTAATGCAAGTCAGCGAAAAAAATACGCTTAAACAGTCTGTGGTGCATCTTTGACCTTACAAAAGTCGAAATGTTTGATCAGGGGTAAAAAAAAATGCTGAAAAGGCGTTACACCGATTCAGCATTCTTGAAGTTGTTAGCGATTTCTTTCAACAAGCCCAAAGAATTGGGGATGAATCGGGAAAAGGCTTACAGCTTCAGAGCATATCCACTGTTCGGTTTAATAACGGCCGCTTATGTGCGCTTATTGTCAGTCTAACACATTAATTGCATTTTTTTCGTCCGGATCAGATCGACTCCCCTTCTCTGTATATGACCGTCATGACGGTTTGACCCACTACGGCAAGTGTTGACTTGCTGATTAAAGTGATGTCGTCTTTATGTGTATGCCAAAAATCGCCGAAGCCATCTTCGGTATAGTGAATGATATCTATGGTCGGAATACCCGTTAAGGTATTCACATAGTAGTGATCGTCTGTGATCGGGCCGGGGCTTCTTCTATTTTGAAAATAGCTGCTGTAGCCCAACTCGGCTGCGACGTTCCATACCTTTCTGACCACACTTGGTGCATAGTTCAGAGAATATACTTCTTTTAAGAAGGTGGCGTCTCCTGCACCTACCATATCCAACAATATGCCATACTGGGCTTTGTAGCCCGGCACATGCGGCTTTTTACCCCAATATTGAGATCCTAAGCAGTAACTGTCCTCTTCTCCGGAGATACCATAGTCTTCTAAATCAAAGAATATAATATCAATACCAATATTAGCGGGCTTTTGTTTAAGCTGGCGTGCGATTTCCATGAGTACGCCTACGCCGCTGGCTCCGTCATTGGCCCCTGAGATGGGCACATTATGCTGAGCGGGATCCGCATCCATATCCGCATAGGGACGGGAGTCCCAGTGGGCACAGAGTAGTACTCTTTGCTCTGCCTGTGGGTTGAAAGAGGAGATGATATTGTACATGGGGAAGACTTTGCCATCATGCATTTTCACTTTGTCTTCTTGCACGATCACCTTATCTGCCCATTGCTCCATGGTATTTTTCATCCAGTCGGCACATTCTTTTTGTGCTTTGGAGCCTGGCGTACGCGGACCGAAATCGGTTTGTGTTTTTACGTACAGAAAAGCTGAATCCGCATTGAAGGTCGGCACTTCGGTTCTTGGTTTTACATCCGAAGTACTGGCCTTGGGCTGGCTGGAGTTATCTGTCTTTGGCTTGCCATTGCTTTGACCGTTGGTGCTTGAGTCATTGTCTGACACACAGGCCGTGCTTAGCAAGATGCTTGTGATGAGCAGGCAAAAGACATAATGGTAGATCCTATGATTGAAAGTATTGGTAGTGGTAGTAGCAGTACTTGTCATGGTTGTTTTTCATTGGGAGCGATCATCATTCAACATAAAGCTGCTTGACAAGATCCTCCGCGCGAGGGATAG
>JAHDGT010000574.1 GCA_020631675.1 Bacteroidota bacterium | reverse complement strand
GCCTCATTTAGCTCTGCTATACCTCGTTTTTCATGCCTTGGCTACAACTAAAATAACTGCGTCTTAAGCTATACGCTTACTTTTGTCCAGATACTTAAGTACGTATAAAGGTACGTTTTTGTTCATTAAAAAAAGCGATACCGTTCTAAACAGTATCGCTTTTTTTAATGAGAGTTTAGCTCATTAAGCTTTCACCAAGCCGATCTTACGCATGCGTAAGCTCTGAGGCGTTACCTCTAAGTACTCGTCTTCACGGATGTACTCCATTGCCTCTTCTAAGGAGAATTGAATCTTAGGAGCCAATTTAGCAGAGTTGTCAGAACCCGAAGCACGCATATTGGTGAGCTTCTTACCCTTGATCACATTGATCTCTAAATCGTTATCACGAGTGTGTTCGCCGATCACTTGACCTTTATATACTTTATCTCCTGGATCAACGAAAAAGCCACCACGATCTTGTAAACGATCCAAAGCATAAGCTAAAGCCTGCCCTTCAAAAGCAGAAACCAAGGATCCTTTAGAACGTTGGTCGATTTCTCCTTTATATGGTTCATACTTAATGAAGCGATGCGTCATGACCGCCTGACCAGCAGTAGCGGTCAACATTTTGTTTCTCAAGCCGATCAGACCACGAGAAGGAATCTCGAACTCCAGGTGCTGAACATCACCCTTGGGTTCGTAGATGTTCATCATACCCTTGCGCTGGGTCACCATCTCGATCACCTTGCCGGCATATTCGTCTGGTACGTCTACTACCAATAATTCGATAGGCTCATTGCGCTTGCCGTCAATTTCTTTGAAGATCACTTCTGGCTTACCTACTTGTAACTCATAACCTTCGCGGCGCATCGTTTCGATCAAAACCGATAAATGCAATACCCCTCTACCGTAGACATTGAATTTATCCTCCGAATCTCCGTCGATCACACGTAGGGCGAGGTTCTTTTCAGTTTCCTTGTACAGACGGTCACGGATCTGGCGAGAAGTAACGAATTTACCTTCCTTACCAAAAAATGGAGAAGTATTAATGGTGAACAACATACTCATAGTAGGTTCATCCACTTTAATGGTTGGCATTGCTTCCGGGTTTTCTAAATCGGCAATGGTATCACCGATCTCGAAATCATCCACCCCGATGATCGCGCAGATGTCGCCGCTGCGAACCGTATCGACTTTCATCTTACCTAAGCCCTCGAAAACGTATAGCTCTTTGATGCGCACTTTCTTTTGCGTACCATCTTTCTTGCAGAGCATATAATCTTTACCCGCATGTAAATCTCCGCGGAATAAACGCCCGATCGCGATACGTCCGGTGAACTTAGAATAGTCCATAGAAGTGATCTGCATCTGTGGCGTACCTTCTACATAAGGTGCTTCCTTGATGTTGTCGATCACGGCTTGTAGTAGTGGGGCGATGTTGTCTGTTTTAACAGCAGGATCATCACTCATCCAACCGAACTTAGAAGAACCGAATAGGGTGACGAACTCCAATTGCTCCTCATCCGCATCTAGGTTGAACATGAGGTCGAAGATGTCGCTTTGAACTTCTTCAGGGCGACAGTTTTCTTTATCTACTTTGTTGACAACAACGATCGGCTGTAAGCCTAATTCGATCGCTTTACTTAATACGAAGCGCGTTTGGGGCATAGCACCTTCAAACGCATCTACCAATAGTAAAACGCCATCCGCCATCTTCAATACCCGCTCTACCTCACCACCGAAGTCGGCGTGACCAGGCGTGTCAATAATATTGATTTTCACACCATTGAAAATAGCTGCCACGTTTTTAGAAACGATGGTGATTCCCCTTTCGCGCTCTAGATCATTATTGTCCAGCATTAGTTCGCGCACTTCCTTTCGCTCATCCAATAATTTGCATTCCGCGATGATGCGGTCTACTAATGTGGTCTTACCATGATCGACGTGTGCGATGATGGCGATGTTTCTTATCGATTCCATATGATTTCTCTCTTAGCGGGCGCAAAGGTCGCTCTTTTTTCCTTACCCGTGTTGTAAAACGGAAATTAAATCAATGAATTGGCTTAAAGAACTTTAAAAATTGATGTTATGTTAATGTAGCGTCAATTTGAAAATTTGTCAATGAGGCAATTTGAAAATTAAGTTCCGATTAAAGATTATTTTCAAATTCTCAAATTGAAAATTGCCACATTAAGTCTGCGAGGGATTGCAGTGGTAATGAGCGGGACGAATGCGCCCTGTTTGGCGGCGT
>JAHDGT010000074.1:7945-14136 GCA_020631675.1 Bacteroidota bacterium | reverse complement strand
TATAAGAAAAACGAGGCTTAGAGCTTTCCCCTCGTGGGCGATGAGGATTATTCTATCTAAAACTGAAAGTTCATTATGTTGAAGCATTTTGAGGATGCGTCCTTTATCGCGGGACGGGAGGAGTCGACTGTACCTATACAGTCGAATGCGAGGACGACCGGAACACAAGATTCGTCTGAATTTGCGACTTTGTCTTTACCGGTTATGGAGGCTTTTTACACCATTCAGGGAGAGGGCATGCATGCGGGTAAGGCCGCTTATTTTATTCGCTTAGGTGGTTGTGACGTAGGTTGCCATTGGTGTGACGTGAAAGAGTCGTGGGATGTGAACACCCACCCGCAGCAAAGCATAGCGGAGATCACTGCTGCTGCTACTGCTTGTCCGGCAGAGATCGTGGTGATCACCGGAGGAGAACCATTAATGCATGATCTAACCGCTTTATGCGCGAGCTTGAAAGCAGCAGGTAAGCAATTGCATATAGAAACATCGGGCGCGCATCCGATCAGTGGGGAGTGGGACTGGCTTTGCTTGTCGCCTAAAAAATTCAAAGCACCCCAAGAAGATGTGATCCAGCAAGCAGATGAGTTGAAAGTGATCATTTGGCACAAGAGTGATTTTGCTTGGGCGGAGCTGTATGAGAAAATGGTGCCAGCTAATTGTGTGCTTTCTTTGCAGGTGGAGTGGGACAAACGTAATGAAATGACTCCTTTGATCGTTGATTACGTACGTCAGCACCCACATTGGCGCATTTCACTGCAAACCCACAAGTATATGGGAGTAGATTGACCAATATTGACTTTTATTGATTTACTGCGTCTAATGCATAGAAGAAACTTCCTGCTTATAGTAATAGAATGACTACACTGTTTTTGAGATAGTTTACTATCTCTTCAGTAAATTGCGAACTATGTATATGCGTTTGTCCACGTTCACGTTCCGTGTATTCGTTCTGAGTATTTTCACGATACTTATTGGTTTTAGCACCCCATTTCAGCTACATGCGGAAGGGGCTACTGCCTTTCCTATTGCCGCCTCTGGTAATACAAAAGGAGAAGCCGAACCTACGCCCAAGAAAGCTCAAAAGCTGATGCAAAAGGCGAAAGATGCCTTATTGGCAAAAGAGGTGGAAAAGGCACAACGTTATTTAGAAAAAGCGGTAAAAGTCTACCCTGCCTTTACTGAGGCAAGGGTGAAGCAGGCCGAAATCTATACAGACCAAAAGGACTACGATAAGGCGATAGCCATTTATTCCAAAATTTTCAAGGATAAGCCCATTCCCCTGAATGAATTCGTGATTCACTATAAGATCGGTGATATCGAGTTCTTGAGGGAAGACTATGGTAAAGCGATAGCGAATTACGAAAAATCGGTTGCTGTTAAAGTACCAGAACGCTGGAAAAAAGTAAAAGAAAAGGTAGAACGCAAATTGGCGGATAGTCGTTTCATTGAAAAAGCGATGGCGGATCCCGTTCCTTTTGACCCTATTCGCTTGGATGATGCCTTGAATACCCGCCACGATGAATACTTACCCATGCTTACTGCTGATGAGGAAGATATTTACTTCACGCGCCGCATCGGGCAGACCCACAAGGCAAATGAAGATTTTTACTCCAGCAATAAAGATACCTCCAGTAACTGGTTGCAGGCGATCAGCTTAGGCAGTCCGATCAATACCGCCCAGAATGAAGGGGCGATCTGCATTTCTCCAGATGGCAGATACCTGTTTTTCGCTGCTAAGGATCGCTCTGATTCAGAAGGTGGTTTTGATATTTACTATTGCGTGAAAACGGGTAGTAAATGGCGGGGTCCTTTTAATTTGGGCGAGCCGGTCAATACCATTTATTGGGATTCACAGCCAAGTATTTCGGCAAATGGCAGGGAGTTGTACTTCGCCTCCCGCAGAAAAGGTGGTAAAGGCAGCATTGATATTTGGATGAGTACACTCAAAGGCAATGCATGGACCACGCCTGTGAATTTAGGAGAGAACATCAATACGCCCGGCAAGGAGCAAACGCCCTTTATACACCCTGATGGGCAGACGCTTTACTTTAGTAGCGACGGACATACGGGTATGGGGGATGCCGATTTGTATCTATCACGCAGAGATGAAGAAGGGAAATGGGGCAAGCCACAGAATTTAGGCTATCCGATCAATACCAAAGGGAATGAAAACGGCTTGATCGTAAGTGCCTCCGGAGAGCGTGCCTATTTTTCATCTTTCAACGATACTATGGGCTTGGATCTGTACTACTTTGATTTGCCTAAGGTGGTACAGCCCGTACATGTAACTTATGTAAAAGGTAAAGTGACGGATTCTGCTACAGGCAAACCCCTACAAGCCACCATTGAATTGACCGATCTGGAAACGGGCAAGGTCATTCACCGCATTTTATCAGATGAGATCAATGGCTCTTTCTTGGTGACTTTACCAGTGGGTAAGAACTATATGTATAATGTGTCGGCAGAAGAATATCTCTTCTACTCTGATAACTTCGCCCTCAAAGCTCCAGAAAACGAAGAGCCTTATTTGATTGACATCGGTTTGATGCCCATAGGCGAGTATGTGGTCGAGAAAGCTAAAGACAAATCAAAAGAGAAGCGGGATATAGGTATCGGCGAGACCGTCGTGCTGAAGAATGTTTTCTTTGCCACTAACTCATTTGAGTTGAGTAGTACTTCCTATCCGGAATTGAATAAACTTATTGAATTATTACAGGATCACGGCGATCTGGTCATAGAGATCAGTGGTCATACCGATGATCGCGGGGATGCGAATTACAACCTCAAACTGTCAACGGATCGTGCGAGATCCGTCTACGATTATTTATTAGACAAGGGTATTTCTTCTATGCGCCTGCGCTATAAAGGCTATGGAGAGACACAACCTATAGCCGATAATGAAACAGAAGCTGGTCGTGCTGAAAACCGCCGTACTGCTTTTACTATAGTTGAAAAAACCACGCCTATTGCCGTGCCTGATAGGAAGTAACAAGTCCATAAAAAAGGCTCGATTTCAATCTTGAAATCGAGCCTTTTCTATGGATAATTGGAAAGTCAAAGACTACTTAATCTCCAGTAACTCCACTTCAAAGATCAAGGTACTGTGTGGTCCGATATCCTGACCAGCACCACGAGCACCATATGCCAATTCAGAAGGAACAAATAACTTCCACTTACTGCCAACAGGCATTAACTGTAAGGCTTCTGTCCATCCTGGAATCACACGGTTAACCGGGAAAGTAGCAGGCTCACCACGCTCAACAGAACTATCGAAAATCTTACCATTGATCAATGTACCGTGGTAGTGTGTTACAACTTCATCCGTAGCGGTTGGTTTCGGGCCATTACCTTCTTTCATGATCTCATACTGTAAACCACTATCAGTAGTAGTAATGCCATCACGTTTACCATTTTCTGCTAGGAAATCTTTACCCACTTGAATGTCTTTCTCCATTTTGGCGTTCTTCATTTCCGTGAAATAATCACGTAATAAAGTATCCGCCTCATTCTTACTTATGAGAAGGTCTTTTTCACCAATCACATCGCTGATCGCACGAGCGATCACTTGAGGGTTCAACTCGGTCATTCCGTCCTGTAGGAAAGAGCTACCGATGTTCATGCCTAAAGCATAGCTGGCTTTGTCGTGCTTGTCGTTTAAAGTTATGTTTGACATATCTGAGGATGATTGCCCACCGCAGCTTACTATAGCTAGTAGCAATACGGCTATGAGCGTTGATACAAATGTGTTTTTCATAGGTTTTTATTGAAGGTGCAAAGGTAGGTATTTATTTAGCTCGACTTCCGCTAGTGAAGTTTTTTGTTAATATTTTCGGGATATTCTCTTTAATAATAGGGTACTTTTATATTTGCAGGCCGTTTGTCATCGAATTTTCATGAACAATTGTTGCTGTATTTCATTGATAAATTTGATGCCCATTAAATCGAATTCCCTTTTAGCTACTACTGATTGAGACACTCGAAATTCTTAAGTAATGATGACTGGAAAATTGCGAGACCTACACCAAGCGTTATGGCATCGCTTAGTAAATGGAGGGACACAAAAGGGGGACCCTTTTCACAACTTCGTATTGGGTTCTATGCGTAATGATGGTAATTGTGCGCTCCGTACAGTGGTGTTGAGAAAAGCTTCTATTGAAAGTCGTTCTTTTACTTGCTTTACGGACATCCGATCTCCAAAGGTGGCGGAAATTTGGTCTAATAAGCAGCGACTGAGTGCTTTGTTTTATGATCCGGAAAATAAAATTCAAGTACGAATTTTAGCTAAAGCGGAAGTACACTATTCAAGTGAATGGACTCGTGCTGCTTTTGCAAATTTGAATATAGCGAGCAGAAAGAATTATGCGACGATCGCCCCTCCGGGAAGTGCTATTAATACACGATCTAATGGCTTGTCCAATCCTTTTAAAAGAGAAGAAATAGTGGTTCAGGACACGGAGCAGTTCGTCAAACACTTTGCCGTATTAGAATGTAAAGCCTTTGAAGTGGATTACTTGAACCTAAATGGTGAACAGGGGCAAGAAAGAGCTCGGTTCAATTATAATGAGCATGGAGAGATAGAGGGGACTTGGTTAGTACCTTAAAAGAAGAGTATCAAAAGCTGTAATACTACATTCGCATAAACGCCTGCGATCACATCGTCCAGCATAATTCCGCTAGCTCCTTTTAGCTTTTTATCTGCCCATCCGACATGCCAGGGCTTCGCAATGTCAAACAAACGAAATAGCGCGAAGGCGATTAAAAAATGCAGGTAACTGAAAGGAATGGCGTAAACAGCGATGCCCATACCCACGACTTCGTCAATTACAATCCATTTAGGATCCTTGTCCTCACTTTGATGGGTAAGTCTGTCACTAATGAAATGCCCTACAAGGTATAAAGTGAACAATAGAACCAAATAGGGCCAATTGTTCGTGAAAGAAGCGGTGAACCAATGGGGTAAAAAATACTGTAAAGCAAAAAGCTGTAAAAGCGTAAGTAGAGTTCCTATCGTGCCTGGAGCGACTGGTGATAAACCACTACCGAAATTCGTAGCCAGTAGCTTATAGAATTGTTTTTTCATGTTTAGTGTTTAAAAAATGCTGGTCTTGCCATCATTTTCTTCTTCACCATCTTCTTTATTCTGAGCAATATTACGCTCGATCTCCTCACTGCGTTTTTTCAATTGCGCTTCTATGTCAGCTTTAGGCATGATGACCGTTTGCGTTCCATCTATTGGATTGACATTATCCGTTAAGGGAGGTGCTTGATTTAGCTCATTTTGTTCTTTGGCAAGTACTTGAGTGTGCTCATCGGCTGATGATGTTGACGTTGAGCTAAGCGTAGTTGTTTCAGTTACATCAGATGTGGTACCCTCTTCGCCAAAGTACTGGAAAAAGCTACGTTGGAAAATCAGAATAAAGAACACACCTAAAGAAATGGCCGTGTCCGCCAAGTTGAAGATAGGGCGGAAAAACAGCATTTCTTGATACTCCCCACCAATAAAGGGCACCCAATTGGGTAGCGTGCCTTTCCATTCAAAAAGTGGGAAAAACAGCATATCCACTACTTTGCCTTGCAACCAAGGAGCATATCCCCCGCCTCCAGGTAAAAATTCCGCCAGTTGCATACGTGTACTCGCAGAGAATAACTGCCCGTAAAATGCACTGTCAATGATATTGCCAATAGCACCTGCGAAAATCAAGGACATACTAATGACCAAGCCAACAGAAGCCTTAGGAGTCTTTACCAAGTTGCGCAAAATCACTCCAATGACCACAACGGCAAAAGTTCGGAAGAGGGTCAAGGCGATCTTACCCCATTCGCCACCGAATTCCATCCCGAAGGCCATGCCCTTATTTTCCACAAAATAAATGTGGAACCAATCGAAGATGGGAATATCTTCTCCTAAAGTCATATTGGTCTTCACCCAAAATTTCAGCACTTGATCTGTAATGATCCAGAAAAGAATAATGCTGATGGCGAGGATACTTTTACCGCGACTACTCAAAGTGATAGAGGTTTAGCTTGGTCAAAAGAAGGCAATACGCTAGGCATTGAGCTAGGCTGAATACCAGTTTGATTGCTACTTCGTCAAATCTTTTAGGCGGTCGTACTTACGCTTACGATCTTCCGCTAAGTGACTACTTTGTGATTTCTTAGCATCAATACTTAAAGTAGCATGAGGAACAGCC
>JAHDGT010000074.1:617-7845 GCA_020631675.1 Bacteroidota bacterium | reverse complement strand
TCTGTTTGAAATGACTAAAAAGAAATAGAAAGGGGAACAAATTGAAACCAATTGAGCAGGAAAAGAATTACACTTTTTCCAGTTCCAATTGCAACATATCGCCGTTCACATCTACTTCAGTCGCATCCTTTAAAGAGTTAACCAACTGCAAATCATCTGCCAATACTTCCTTGCGGATGTATTCATCGAATTGCTTGATGGCAGCAATACCTTCATCGGTACTTGGACTAACGATACTCAGTTTAACGCGATCTGTTACATTTAGACCGCTGTCTTTACGCAAACGCTGTAAGCGATTCACTAATTCTCTAGCAAAACCTTCTTGTGCTAACTCATTAGTGATCTGTATATCTAAAGCAACGGTACGACCGTTCATACTGTTCACTAACCAACCTTCAATATCTTCCGAATTGATGATTACCTCATCTAATAGTAACTCAACTGACGTTCCGTCGATGTCCAAACTGAATTGACCATCTTGCTCGAATTGATTGATTTCTTCTTGGGAAAAAGCTTCCAATCTTTGTTTGACCGTGCCCATGTGGCGGCCTAACTTGCGACCCAGCTTTTTAAAGTCGGGTTTAATGCTCTTCGAAATGATACCGCTGGTGTCAGAAATGTACTCGATCTCTTTTACATTGGTTTCCCCTAAGATCAAAGGCTTAACAGATTCGACATAAGCTTGGTCTTCTGCTTTTAAAATGGGTACCAGGATTTTTTGCAAAGGCTGACGTACTTTGATATTCACACGTTTACGTAGTGACAGTACCATAGAAGAAATATCTTGCGCCAAACGCATGCGCTCTTCTAATGCTGCATCTATTTCCGCTTCATTGGCAGAAGG
Source organism: Bacteroidota bacterium (assembly GCA_020631675.1). Lineage (GTDB taxonomy): Bacteria > Bacteroidota > Bacteroidia > Chitinophagales > UBA2359 > JAHDGT01. Next base: position 7,001 of record JAHDGT010000074.1, on the reverse strand, counting down.
GAAATCTACCAAGTGAACAGAGCTGCCATTCAAGTCGCCACTCACTTCATGTAGGGCTTGGAATATCTGATCGGTAAAGAATGGAGAGATAGGAGAAGCCATCTTCACGACCGCATCTAAACACTCAAAAAGCGTTTGATAAGCGGCGATCTTATCTTTCGCGTATTCTCCTTTCCAGAAACGACGACGGCATAGGCGCACATACCAATTGCTCAAATGGTCGCAAACAAAATCCTGGATCAAGCGTGCGGCACGAGTAGCTTCATAATCGGCATATAAAGCATCTACTTCTTTGATCAAGGAGTTGAGCAAAGAAATCACCCAACGGTCGATCTCTGGTCGCTCCGCCACTGGAATGCGATCTTCTTTAAAAGTAAAGCCATCCACATTCGCATAGAGGGCGAAGAAAGAATAGGTATTGTAAAGGGTACCGAAGAATTTGCGCTTCACTTCTACTACACCATCTTCACTATAGCGCAAATTGTCCCAAGGGGCAGAATTGCTCATGATGTACCAGCGAATGGCATCAGCTCCTTCTTCCTCAATGGCTTTGAAAGGGTCGATCACATTACCCAGACGCTTACTCATCTTCACCCCGTTCTTATCCAATACCAAGCCATTGGATACGACACTCTTGTAGGCAATGCTGTCGAACAGCATCACAGCTAAAGCATGAAGGGTAAAGAACCAGCCTCTTGTCTGATCCACGCCTTCTGCGATGAAATCAGCAGGGTAGTTCGCTTTGAAAGTTTCTTCATTTTCAATAGGGAAATGCCACTGGGCATAAGGCATCGCACCTGAGTCGAACCACACATCGATCAGATCAGATTCGCGATACATTTTCTCTCCTTTAGGAGATACTAAGAAGATATTGTCCACATAAGGACGGTGAAGGTCGAGGTCCTCTCCAAGCGGCGCATCCATGAAACCTGCCGCAACGGCTTTATCCACTTCCGCACGCAATTCCGCTATGCTACCGATACACAATTCTTCTTCTACCTCAGCACCAGTACGTGTACGCCAAACAGGTAGAGGCGTACCCCAGAAACGAGAACGCGATAAATTCCAGTCTACTAAGTTTTCTAACCAATTGCCGAAACGACCTTCACCAGTCGCTTTAGGCTTCCAATTAATCGTTTTATTCAGTTCCACCATACGGTCTTTTGCCGCAGTGGTCTTAATGAACCAACTGTCCAATGGATAATAAAAGATCGGCGTATCAGTACGCCAGCAGTGTGGGTAGCTGTGTGCGTACTTTTTCACATCAAACGCACGGTTCTCCGTCTTTAGCTTAATGCAGATGTCTACATCTACAGAACGATACTCTTTAGCAGGAACATCATCATAGTTCTTGACAGGTCTGCCCGCGAAATCAGTAACTTCCTCAACGAAACGACCTTGTCTGTTCACTAGGGTCAAAGCACCAATGCCTTGCTGCTTAGCCACGCGCATATCATCCGCACCAAAGCTGGGCGCGATGTGTACGATACCCGTACCATCTTCCGTCGTAACGAAATCACCTAAGATCACCTTAAAGGCATCACCCGTTTCTGGCTGCACATAAGGCAATAACTGCTCATAGCGGAAGTCGACCAAGTCAGTGCCCTTGAATTCGGCGATCACCTCATAAGGTATCTTCTTGCTACCCGTTTCGTAATCCTCAAAACTTAATTCCGCATTTTCCGCTTTGAACCATTTACCCAAAAGCTCTTTTGCGAGAATCACCGAGATCGGCTGGAAGGTATAAGGATTGTAAGTATCTACCTGAACATAGGTCACATTCTTACCTACCGCCAATGCCGTATTGCTCGGCAAAGTCCAAGGTGTAGTGGTCCAGGCAATGATGAAGACCTCATCAAAACGAGAACGCTCGAAGAAGCTCGCATTCGCCTCACTCTGTATCAATTTGAACTGCGCCACCGCACTGGTGTCTTTCACCTCACGGTAAGTGCCCGGCTGGTTCAACTCATGCGAACTCAAGCCTGTACCCGCAGCAGGGGAGAAGGGCTGAATGGTATAACCTTTATACAGCAAGTCCTTATCATAAAGGCGCTTCAATAAGGCCCAAAGACTCTCTACATAGTTGTTTTCATAGGTGATGTATGGATCGTCCATATCCACCCAGTAGCCCATCTTATCGGTAATGTCGTGCCAGATGTCGATGTACTTCATCGCCTCTTCCCGACATTTTTTATTGTAGTCTTCTACGGATATCGTCTTCCCAATATCGTCTTTCTTAATACCTAGGGTTTTCTCCACGGCCAACTCGATTGGCAGACCATGTGTATCCCAACCCGCTTTTCTACTGACCGGGCGACCTTTTAAGCTTTGGTAGCGACAGTATACATCTTTGATCGTACGACCCATTACGTGGTGAATACCAGGGCGACCGTTCACAGAAGGCGGACCTTCAAAGAAAACGAATGGCTCTGCTTCAGAACGTTCTGTAATACTTCTTTCAAAGACATTATGTTCTTTCCAGTAAGCTAAGATCTCTTTGTCGACAGCTGCTAAATTCAACTGCTTAAACTCGCGATAAGACTTCAAGGGAATCTATTTGAAAATGAACAAAGGAGGGGGGAATGCACTATCGAACAAGACTATAAGAAAATTGGTTCCTTAGTGCAGATTCATACCTCCTCAAAAAGATGCGCGAAGATACGGAATGCGAGGCAGACAAACATTCTCTATACTGAAATGTTAATCTTTAGAGGAATATGCGATGGTGCATTACCTTTGTGGTCTAAAATCATTCTGTTCTAATGAGCAAGTTCTTATCTATAATTAGTCGCTACCGCCTGTTAAGCTTCACGCTTTTCAGCATCTTATTGTTACTGCTAACAGGCGAGGATCTACTTGCCCAATGCCCCATGTGCAAGGCTGCCGCAGAAAGTAATTTGAAAGAAGGAGGCTCACACGCAAGAGGCTTGAATCACGGTATTCTTTACCTCTTCGTAACACCATACCTTTTAGCGATGACCATCGCAGGAATCTGGTACTACCGCAATGTGTACGTACCCAAAAAAGAAGCTGAATTAGAGCAGTTAGAAGCAGAGGTGATCGCAGCGAACTAAGCTAACCCACCACCTTCCAGCACAAATAAAGCGATAGGAGCATAATTATCGCACTAATAATTCTATTCCACCATTTAGGAGAAACGCGCAATCTGTTCAAAGCCACATCCGCGTACAAGAGTAAGACCAATACAATCAAAATTTGCCCGGCTTCAATGCCCAGATTAAAAGCGAATAAAGGAAATACCACGCCCCCTTCTTCGCCCATTAATAATGCCTTCAAATAATTACTGAAGCCCAGCCCGTGGATTAAGCCGAAAGCGGCTACTAAAAAACGCATCAATAGTGGGTTCTCCCGCTTATCCGATAAGTCCTGTTTTGATGAAATTTTCTGCTCATTGGTGTAGAGCTGAAGCACCGCACTGATGAAGATGGTAATGGGTATGAACAGCTCGATCCAAAAACTGGAGAACTGAATGACATCCAATGCGCTCAAGGCTAAAGTTATGCTGTGCCCAAGCGTAAAAGCCGTGATCAACCACAAGCAATTGACCCGCCAAGCTCTATCCCGCCAAAGCGGACGAGCGGCTAGGAATAAAGCCGCTAAAAACAGCGCATGATCATAGGCTTGCCAGTCGGCAATATGCTGTAAACCCAGCTTGAAATAGAGTTGGAAATCGTTCATAAAGTACAGCTAAACAGTACCAATATACCATGTAAATTAAAAATCTATAGTGGACTATTTGAAAACTTCCATTGTTCCGTCACCTATTTCAATAAAACATTTTTCGGTTGTAAAATGATCCAGTATGGTTTCAAGGTTGATATCTAAAATGGCAATCAACTTTTGGTTTGAAATGTTTCCTAAAGTAATTCGTAAAACTTTTCTTGGCTTACCTGATATTATGTGGCTATTTTTAAAATCAATATCTTTTGTCACAACTATATAGTTGTTTTCATTTGCATATTCACTAATTGCAGCATCAGTAGTGTTGAAGCCCTCTAATATTTTATTTATATGTATGGCTTTATATCCTTTGGTTTCAAGGAACTTCGCAATCTTATAGGAAATATGTACATCGCAAAGAAATTGATGTTTCATGCAGCTAAGTTTATTGATTTCCCCGATACCATAAGCTTAGCAAAAGCAAGACTAGCCAGAATATCCTCTTTTTCCAATTCAGGATGATCTTCTAATATTTCCTCATAAGTCATTTCTGAGAGTATCATATCAATGATTACCTCTACGGGCCAGCGCATATTTCGAATACATGCCTTACCATGACAAATTTCTGGGTTAATTGTAATTCTTTCTAGTAAATTAGACATTAGATCAGTCAATTTGAATTGCAAGATAGTATAATCGTAACTCACTTCCTATAACTGAGTACTTATGAACATGCCCTCCAATAAATCCTATGACCTCATCATCTGGGGAGCCAGCGGCTTCACTGGTAGACTAGTAGCCGAATACCTCTTTCAACAATACACAAAAGGGAATGGGGAGAAAGCAGCACTACGCTGGGCAATGGCAGGGCGCAATAAAGAAAAGCTTGAAAAAGTACGCAGCCAAGTAGCCGACGATAGCATTCCTTTGATCATTGCCGATAGCCACGACCGCCAAAGCTTAGAAGCCATGAGTGCACAAAGCAAAGTGATCTGCACCACCGTAGGTCCTTACGGCAAATACGGCTCGGAATTAGTAGCCGCTTGCATCGCCACAGGTACCCATTGCTGCGACCTGACCGGCGAAGTCTTATGGATGCGCGACATGATCGACAAGAACCACGAGTCCGCTAAAGCAAAGGGCGTGAAGATCGTGCATACCTGCGGCTTCGATTCCATTCCGTCTGATATGGGGGTGTACTACATTCAACAGCAGGTCAAAGCCAATACAGGGCAAGCGGCACAAGGCATCAAAATGCGACTAAAGGCAGCCTCCGGCGGACTAAGTGGAGGCACTTACGCCTCTATGAATGATACCCTTGAAAAAGTCCGAGACAACAAAAAGCTATACAAAACACTAATAGAACCCTATAGCCTCAATCCAGAAGGAGAACAAAACGGTCCCGACAAACCCGACCTCCAAGCCGTCGTATTCGACAAGCAAGCCAATAGCTGGATCTTCCCTTTTATTATGGCGGGGATCAATACCAAAGTGGTGCGCCGCAGCAACGCTTTAGCCGGCTACCCCTACGGCAAAGCATTCCGTTATGATGAAGCCGTTATGAGTGGAAAGGGCATCAGCGGAAGGATGAAAGGCATAGCAAATGCGGCTGGCTTAGGCTTGGTCATGCTGGCAAAGCCCGGTTCTTTCCTACGTAAAATGCTCAACCGCTTTTTCCCGAAACCCGGCGAAGGACCCAACAAACAAGAACGCGAAAACGGCTTCTACAATATGCGCTTCTACACCACCCATGCCGATGGCAGCACCGGCTTAGGCAAAGTCACAGGTGATCGCGATCCCGGCTACGGCTCCACCAGTAAAATGCTGGCAGAATGCGGCATCTGCTTAGCCAAAGACCAAACCCCAGATGTTGCCGGCGTACTCACTCCTTCTATAGCTATGGGAGACGCCCTACTAAAACGCCTACAAGCAAACGCAGGTCTAACATTCGAGTACAAAGCAGATGCCTGATCATGGCGCATGCCCGCCTGCGGCAGGTCACCGGGCTATCCGTTCCTATTAAGCGCACTGCCTGTCGGTTCGTTGCTGCCTGTTGCGGTGGCTACCTCTGGGCCGCCCCCGCAACAGGCGCACTCACTCGCCATTCAGCACCCTTAATACCACTCCTATCCCTTGCGCGCGCAACGGGAAAAATGCCCTTAAACAATAACGAAATCTCTAAAATTAGCTCTATTTACTACCATCTCTTCCGCATTATAATTTTCTGTGAAGGTCTTTGGTATTTTAGCACTCTTTTTGGGGTTCAACTTAAATTCATAAGCGTATAAATCCATACCTCTTTCTTCTACATAATCGATTTCTTGTTGTTGAGTAGTACGCCAAAAATAAGATCTGGCGAAGGTGAGTTTGTATTTGTTCTGTTTCATGCGTTCAGCTACCAGGAAGTTTTCCCATAAGGCGCCCTTGTCTACTCTCAACTTGAAATCGTCAAAATTACCAATGATGGTATTGCGGATACCATTATCGTAGAAATAAATCTTCCTGCTCTTTTTGATTTCATTTCTAACATTTCTACTGTAACTGCTCAGTCTGAAAATGACATACCCTTTTTCAAGTATATCGATGTATTTGATCACTGTATTTCTATCTGCCCCGATCAGCTGACTTAACTCATTATAATTCACCTCACTGCCCACTTGCAAAGCCAAAGCACGGACCAGATTATCCAACACATCAGGTTTT
>JAHDGT010000074.1:0-607 GCA_020631675.1 Bacteroidota bacterium | reverse complement strand
TGATATCCGCATAGGCCAATACATCTCGATACAGATAGCTACTGACTAAGTTTTGCAGCAGCTCCCGTTCTTCCCCTTGATGATTGATCACGTCAGGATAAAAGCCGTATAACAATCGGGTTTCCAATTGTTGCTCAGCCTTCAAAAAACCTATGTGGTTTTCATATTCTTCCCAGCTAATGGGAAATAATTCATATTCCCATTTTCTGCCAGTTAGTGGTTCACTCAATTCATCAAAAAGGGTGAAAGAAGAAGAACCACTTACCCACAGTTGCACGTCTTTGAATTGATCCACAATGATTTTCAACGTCAATCCTATTCCTTTTATCCGCTGTCCTTCATCAATGAAAACTACCTTTTTATCTCCGATCAACCTTCTGAGAGTTTCGGTATTAGGACTATCTAATAAGGCTCTAACTGTGGGATCATCTCCATCAAAAAAGCGATAATCAGCTTTAGCTAATTGATTGTTGATCAAAGTGGTCTTTCCTACTTGTCTTGGACCAACCACAATAATGGCCTTGCCTTTACCGATTTTAGACTGAATTCGCTCTGTTAAAGTACGTACGATCATAGACCTTAATAATACACTATTTTCGCCCTAATC
>JAHDGT010000073.1 GCA_020631675.1 Bacteroidota bacterium | reverse complement strand
TTATGGTCTGGTACTAAGAGACACGGAAGATCGGGTCGTTTGTTCGACCCGCTTGATCAAGTAACACGAACAATCGTTTCCTCTCCTTTTGATCGAAGCAAAAATTTTGAATGACTTCTGCGAGGGATAGGAGCGGTATGCGGTGCACTGGATGCGCCCTGAGTGGCGGCATAAAAAGGCGGCCCAGAGGTAGCCATTTTTATGCCTGCCAAACAGGCAGCAGACAGGGTGGCGCATTTAGCGGATAGCCCGTTTTGCCACAAAAAAGCCCGCCATAATTTAAATTTATGGCGGGCTTTTTTGTGGCAAACGCAGCCTGAAAACACATAGACACACACAAGCGAGCAGGCCACTTTTACGCAAGGACCTACTCGCAATGCATCGCATATGTCATATGTATGCTATGAAAGAGTTTTTAGCTGAATAGCCAGCCGCCTTCTGCGGGTTTTTGACGGGTGATCAGTAGCGGGATATTGGTTTTTTTAGCAACTTCTTTGCTGTAACTGCTGAGAAATAGTTGCTCTAAGAGGTCGCGTTCGTAGTGTACCATGACCAATAGATCCAAATCATTGTTCTCGGCATACTGCATGAGGTTTTTAGGTATGTTCCGACCATCGATGATTTCTAATTTGACCCGGTTAAGGCGACTTGCCATCCAAGAAGCATCTTTGAGTTGGTTCATCATTTCTTTGGTGACAGGAATGCCGTTGTCGCGTACGTGTATGAGGCGGAGTTCTGCTTTGAACTGCTCTGCCATATTCAAAAGCACTTCCATGAGAGCGGGAGTGGCGTTGAATAGATCGAATGCGAAGCCTATTTTCTTGAAATTCGGCTTAGGGGCATTCTCAGGAACGATGAGCACATCGCAATCTACGATCTCTGCGATTTTGCTGGACTTGCTGCCAAATAGCTTGCCCAGGATACCTTTCGCTCCTCTTGTGCCAGAGATGACCAGATCTATTTCGCCTTCGTCTACCTGCTCCATGATGCTTTCCAATAGAAACTCATGTTCTATAATGTGGTTGATGGGTACGTTCTGCGCATCCATTTGACGAGCTATTTCATGCAGTTTCTTGGCAAAGTCGGACTGCTTGAATAATTGGTCGTTCACGATCTCATCATTCATGGCTTTTACTACTCCTCCTGAAGTGGGAGTTGGTTCAAGTATGGGCACTAAGTAGGTGTGTAGGCTATGAATGCTCATTTTGTAGGCTTTGGCGAAATAGTAAGCGTAGCGTGCGGACAATTCGCTCAAAGGACTGTTATCTATGGGTAATAATATGTTTTTCATGCTGTTGATCTGTTTTTTAGTTTGAAGTGGCTGTTACTGATGTGCTTATCTTTTACTCGTGAAAGATCAGTAGGGGGATGTCTATGGCATAGCACAGCTGTAAGCCCAGGCTGAAATGGCAATCAGGATGCTCGAACTTGCCCTTTCTACTGACGATAGATAGTAAGTCGATATCGTGCTGTTCGATGTAGTTGAGGATGGCATCTAATAGTGGTGCGTCATCATCGATGAACTCCATGCTCATCTTCTCATATCGGTTCAACTCATTGATCTCTTGCTGATAGCAGGCGTATTGTTGTGCATTGAGTTGGTTCTCTTTTTGAATGTTGGCAAGAATGAGTTCGCTATTTTGTGCTTGTGCCAATGTTTCTACGAAACGAAGGCTGGACTTATTAAAAGAGCGATGGTCCGTTAAGTGAACGATTTTATTCAAGCCTCTGAAAACCGCTTTTGGAGGAATAACCAACATGGGTTGTTCATATCTCAACATAAAATCGGCGGTCAGGCTTTCTTGTCCTTGGGGCGCGGTACCACTGGTGCCCATGATGACCAGGTCGATTTTTTCGTCTACGGCTTCTTCCAAAAGCTCTGACAAAGTATTTTGGTTGAAGGCAATGGCTTTTTTACGGAGCAGGTGGTCCTCATCCGCACTGTTGGTCGATTCTAATAAGCTGTGCTCTAAAGCGGTATTTACCGCATGGCGACTTACTCTTTCATCGGTAGGTACATAAGAAGGACTGTAGCCCCCTTTACCGGATGGCGTGCTGAACCTTGCGTCTCTCGTAGCTGCTGTAGCACCAAAATCATAAAAGGGACTTTTGCGCTCGTATTCGGGAATGACATGTAAGACAGTGATGCTGTCGAAACTACTTTTATTCGCGAATTGGGTAGCATATTCTAATGCGTTGTCCGCTATATTGGATAAGTCGTGTGGTAGAAGTATCTTTTTCATATTATAGGGTTATTGTGCTTTTGATAGTGTAAATTTCAACTGATTTGTCGAGCATCCTTATGATGTAGCGCAGTAGAAGAACTGATGATCATCAGTTCTTGAAAATTAATGTAACGATGGAAGGAAATTATAATAAGATCAATGGCGAGAATGCTTTGCGTTTGCAGGCGATCTTTGAAACCGCAGTAGATGGTATTATTACGATAAATGATAGAGGTGCCATTGAAACGATCAATAGGGCAGGGGCGGAGATGTTCGGCTATGAGCGGGAGGAATTGATCGGTAATAATGTGAAGATGCTGATGCCGGAGCCTTATCATTCGGAGCATGATGGCTATCTGAACAGTTACCACCAAACGGGCGAGAAAAAAATCATTGGTATAGGACGTGAAGTAAAGGGGAAAAGAAAAGATGGGTCGGTTTTCCCTTTTCGCCTAGGTGTGGCTGAGTTTGAAGTGGGCGGTAAACGTGTTTATACCGGGATAGTACACGATATTACGGATAAGGAGATGGCTCAATTGGCCCAGGAAGCCCTTCAAAAAGAGAAAGAACTCAATGAGCTGAAATCGAAGTTCATTTCTTTGGCCTCACATGAGTTTCGTACACCACTGACCACGATCTATACCTCTGCTACATTGATCGGGAAGTATACAAAAGAAGAGCAGCAGACGAAGCGAGATCGGCATATAGAGCGCATCAAAGCGGCTGTACTGAACTTGAACAATATTCTGAATGACTTTTTATCTCTGAGTAAATTGGAAGAGGGGAAAACGAATCCGAAGCTGGAGTTTTTTGATCTGAACCACTTAGTGGTGGAGGTTTGTGAAGAGATGAGCACATTGACCCGTTCCGGGCAGCGCATTGTTCAATCGACAGTTTATGAGGATGGTAAGGTGTATTCGGACCCGAAATTGATGCGCAATATATTGATCAATCTGTTATCCAATGCGATCAAGTATTCTGAAGATGGTAAAGAGATAAAGGTGCATACGAATCTGTCTGCGGAAAGTGTGGTCATTGCGGTAGAAGACCAAGGTCTGGGCATATCAGAAGAGGATCAGAAACAGTTGTATACCCGTTTTTTCAGGTCGGATGAAGTGCAAAACATTCAAGGCACTGGTCTGGGTTTGCATATCGTAAAAGGATATGTGGAGATATTAGGTGGTGCGATTCAATGTGAAAGTACCTTAGGTAAAGGAACGACCTTTAGCATCACATTCAAAAGAAAAGAGCAGGAATGAAAAAGATATTATTGATAGAGGATCAAGCTGACCTAAGAGAGAATATTGCGGAGATAATAGAGCTTGCCGGCTATGAGGTCATTTGTGCGGAGAATGGAAAAATGGGAGCTAAAAAGGCCATTGAGCACGCTCCTGATCTGGTTTTATGTGATATTATGATGCCTGAACTGGATGGCTATGGGGTGTTGCACATTCTTTCTAGAAATGTGCAAACTGAGCATATCCCTTTTATTTTTTTAACGGCTAAAGCGGATAAAAAAGATATTAGAGAAGGGATGCGATTAGGGGCGGATGATTACATTACCAAACCATTTGATGAAACAGACCTTTTAGAAACGATAGAGCGGAGATTAGTTAAGGCAGCGAAGTATTCCAAAGAGAGTGCGTTATCTTCTACTAATAGTACAGGCTTGTACGCGAGTACTGAAGCAGCTAAAAAACGCCTGCTTGATTATTTCATTGAAAAGGGGGAGAAGTGCGGCTTGGATGCTAAACAAAGACTGTTCAAGGAAGATGAACTGGTAAAGCAGCTGTACTATGTGCACAGCGGGAAGTTAAAGGTATATGCACTTAATTTGAATGCTCGACCCTTTATCACAGACTTGAAAACGAGTGGAGGATTTATAGGGATGGATGCGCTTTTCTCGGAGGAAAGGTATTCAAATACAGCTGAGGCGATATCTGATTGCGAGCTTTATTATTTGGATAGATTGAGTTTTTTTGAGTTACTCTATAGGGATATTGATATTTCTGCTTTTTGCACAAAATATTTAGCAGAGTCAATTAAAAAACAAACACAGACTAATTTAAGAATAGCTTATGAGTCCGTCAGATTAAGAGTGCTACAAGCTTTATTAGCTCTAGCGGAGTTAGAGGTCAAAGCTGATGTTGAATTATTAAGACAGTACGAAGAGAAGCAGTTAAAGCGAGTCAGTTTTTCGGCGGCTAGAGATGATATAGCGGCATTAAGTGCTACATCGGTAGAATCTGCGATACGAGCTTTGTCGCAGTTCAAAGACGAAGGATTAATAGTCATAAAAGGCAAGTATATTACTATACCTGACCTATTACAGTTGAGACAAGAAGCTGAATATTGAGGCGGGTACAATAAAAAAAGTCATCACCCTAAAACGTACAAAAGGATGATGACTTATAGCGGGTAGTTTATACACTATTCTACCCTATAGCAGCACATAGAAGACTCAGGCAACCCACTTTTGTCCAAATACTTAAAACTCAAGTTGTAGCTCTCATTGGGAATGAGTTTGCTGACTTTCTTACAATCTTCACTATCGGGCAATTCGATTTTTGGGTCATGTACTTGCCCCTCTTTGAGTTCTTCTTTAACTCCATAGCTGTGGTTGTTTGCCCAATCTCCGTGATCTATCCCTAAAAGATAGTAGATGGGATCCCAAGCCAGAATGGCACTCAACAAAATAGGTAAACATAATAAAGCTAAATGTGGCTGACCGCTTAAGCCCGCATAAAGTCCTAAATAAGCTAAGATCAGATAGCGAATGGCGATGTCGATTATTCCTAAGTTATATTTCATGAGTAAGGATATTGAAGGATTATTGAAATGATACTGCAAAGATGAAGTGAGTAGAAGTGGAAGGAGTTGATGATCGTCAGTTAGCGATTTGATTTTCATCATACGCTCATTTATAGCAGAGCTGATAGTTTTTGAGGTTCTTGCCCTGCGGGCCCTCTTTGTCTTATCTCTTTCATTGCTTTAGTAGTCGGTGTCGGAACAGTAAAATGAGTCTTATGATCGGTATCGGGTTTTACCGTACATTCCTTAGAGGTAATTGGTAAACTTAGTACAGGTATAGAAAGGTGATTAGCGATGTATTCTGTCAAACTTCCTAGAATGAATCGCAAAAGTTTTTTTCTTCCATGTGTAGGCATAATGACCGCATCAACAGTTTGGTGCTCAAGAAAGAAAGTCACCCCTGAGTATACATTTCTACCCTCTTCCCTGAACATTTCAACTGGAACATTGGCTTCCTCGGCAATTGATTTGAATTGCTTCATACTTAGCCATACTGCCCCCATGGGTTCATGGAAAGCGGTGGGGGTGTCGATGTTTAATAAGAGTAAAGAAGTGCCCCATTGCTTACATAAGTTCAAGCAGTATTTAAAAGCATCCAATTGATCGGTATTGAAGTCGCTGATGAAGGCGATTTTCTGAGTATTGAAAAGCTTTTGAGTGGTTTTCTTTACGACCAGCACGGGTTTATTGGAAAGGCGAATGACTTTTTGAGTATTGCTTCCAATGAGAAACTCATCTAAGCCACTGCTGCCATTTGAGCCCATGACCACCATTGAAATTTCATTGGAATTGGCAATGGCTTTTATATCAGGAAGCAATTGTCCCATAGAAATGTATAAGCCACTACTGATCTGATGCTTATTGAATAGCATGATGCGCAATGCTTCTAAACGCTGTTTAGCTTTTTCTTTTGCTTGCCTTAGTGATGTTGGATCGTCTTTACCGTACTTTTCTACACAGTGGTATAAATAAAGTTGGTTTGATATGCCATTGGACTGGTAGCGCTTTATGATTTGAGCTGCGATCTCTAATGCCTGTTCTGCACAGGGGGAGAAATCGGTCGGTACTAAGATTCTTTGCATAACTCCTGAATTTATGAGGTAGTTTAAAGCCGTTTACCAAACCACCATTGAGTATTAATTGATGACCACAAGTTCAGCTGATTTATTCCTGTGGAGTATGATAAGAATCAGAAAGGAGTATGACTTTTCTCAGAAGAAAGGATGTTCAAGCGCGATTAATTTGCCAGTAAGCTTTTAGGGCTTGTTTCAGATTTTAAATTGATTCACTTTAATACCATACACGATGACCATCTCCAAGATTTTATTTCCAACTGATTTTTCGGCTTGTGCGGATAACGCCTTCATCTATGCATTGAAAATGGCGATGCTTGAAAATGCCGAGATCATCGCATTGCATATTGAGTCACCTTTGACGATGAAATTGCCGGATACAGATGAGCAGACAGGTTTAGTGACCGTAAAATCGGCGAGTTCCGTTTTGGATGCTTATGCTAAAACGACCACGAAGCCTTGGGCGAGTACCGATTCCAGAGTGCATCCTTTATTCGGATTGATGGAAGAGATAGCGGATATAGGAGTTGAGATCAAGCATCAAACAGAAGTAGGAACAGATACCCCGGATTTGATCGCTAAAGTCGCAGAACAAGAAGATGTGGATTTAATAGTAATGGGCACACATGGCTTAAATAGATTCAAAAACAGAATCTTTGGCAGTACAGCAGCCAAAGTGCTTGATTTAGCACCTATGCCTGTTTTACTGATTCCGGAGTATGCTCGATACAAAGAACCTAATCACTTGGTTTTTGCTGTGGATTTTGATAAAGCACTTGAAAATTCTGTTCCCATATACCGCAGTTTGGGATTGGCTGATAAATTGGACGCACACCTTAGCTGTGTGCATTTAGATGAATCACACACGGATCATTATGAAGCCTCGAAGGAGAAATTAGAGGATAGGTTCAGTGAGACACCAAATTTGTCTTTTGAAGTAAGAGATGCGATTCATGCGGAAGACCAGCTTAAAGCATACTTAAGTCTTACACATGCTTCTATGTTGATCATGGATCACCGTAGACCTAAAGATTGGTGGGATAGATTTATGAATCGAAGTTTCACTCAGGATATGAGCTATGAGGTAACTATACCCTTACTGTCTTTATAGGCGGGAGAATAGAAGGCGTTGAACAAACTATAGGTAAGGGGCGTACTCGCTTGCATAAGCGGTAAAGCCTACCTCACTGATAGGAGAGGTGAAAGCGGCATATTTGTAGGATTATTGCGTAAAATAATCACGTGCGAATATGCCGCTTATTTATGAAGTAGTTTGTGTTACTGAATAGCCGGCAAAACCTGACCATTCACTTCGCCAAAACCAATACGAATCCCATCTTTTTCCGCATGACCGCGTAGAATAAGGGTGTCTCCATCTTTTAAGAACTTACGTTCGCTACCATCTTTAAGCGTGATGGGCTTAGTACCTCGCCAGCACAATTCTAACATAGAACCATAACTATCTGGAGTCGGACCGCTGATCGTACCTGAGGCGAACATGTCACCCGCTTTGACATTACAGCCATTAACAGTATGGTGGGCAAGCATTTGCTCGGCACTCCAGTACATATACTTAAAGTTAGAGCGACTGATCACTTCTTCTTCACCACCTTCAGGCTGAATCAGTACGGATAAGTTCACATCTATATTGCCATCTTTCTCTTGTTGCAAGTAGGGGAGGATAGGCTTTAAACGCTCTTGTGCAGGTATGCGGAAAGGTTCTAAAGCATCTAAAGTCACGATCCAAGGTGACATGCTGGAACCGAAGTTTTTACCCAGGAATGGGCCTAAGGGCACATACTCCCATTTTTGTATGTCACGCGCGCTCCAATCGTTGAATAGGGTAACACCGAAAATGTAATCGCTCGCCTCATTCACACCTATACGATGTCCTAAAGGCTTACCTTGCCCCAATACATAACCCATCTCCAATTCGAAATCGAATAGGCGGCAAGGGCCGAATACAGGGGGCTGCTCTGGATCAGGACGGGTTTGCCCCATTGGCCGGTGTAATGGCGTGCCACTGACCACTATTGAGGAAGCACGACCGTGATAACCCACAGGTAGGTGCAACCAATTAGGCAATAGTGCATTGGCTGGATCGCGGAACATGGTGCCTACATTGGTAGCATGTTCTTTGCTGGCGTAGAAGTCGGTATAGTCTCCCACTTGCACAGGCAAATACATTTGTGCGGCATGTGCGGGAGAAAGTACTTGTGCTTTATGGTCAGAATTGTCTCTTAGCTCTCCATTGTCTGCCTCGAAAATATCAGAAATACGATCCCTTACTGCTCTCCATGTGGCTTTGCCTAATTCGAGGAATGCGTTTAAGGTCGAAGTACTGAAGACATCTGCAGCTGCCCCAGTATCAGATAGGTAACCCAATCGAGCCAATGCGGACAGGTCAATCACGGTATCTCCAATGATAGTAGCTGTTCTTGGAGCAGTACCATCTGTAGAGAAAATTCCGAAGGGAATATTTTGAATGGGGAAATCGCTATTGGCAGGGACATCTACCCATGAACGGCGATTCGGGTCATTGGCTTTTATGGCTTGGGACATGTGGTTTTTATTAGACGTGAGACTCGAGACTCGAGACATGAGATTTTTTAAGCTACTTCTTAATTTCTATTGCCTCTTACAATAAACAAAGATACGGTGCTATAAATTAAGTACTGCGTCTCACGTCTCAAATCTATTGTCCAAATACTTAAAAAGCCCCAAAGCAAATTGCTTTGGGGCTTTTGGATTGTTGCTTATAAAAGCTGGATCAGCGAGCGTAAGTAATGGCTCTCTTTTCTCGGATCACGGTTACTTTTACCTGACCGGGATACTGCATCTCGTTCTGTATCTTGGTAGAAATGAGCAGAGACAGCTCATCGGCTTTATCATCGGGTACTTCTTCGGAGCGTACCATAACACGTAGTTCTCTACCTGCTTGAATCGCATAGGCTTTTTCTACACCAGGGAAATTGGCAGCAAGCTCTTCGAGTTCTTTGATACGCTTCAGATAAGATTCCAATATCTCTCTACGCGCTCCCGGCCGCGCACCAGAAATGGCATCGCAAGCTTGTACGATAGGAGAGATCAAATGGGTCATCTCGACCTCGTCGTGGTGGGCACCGATGGCATTGCAAACCGCTTTATGCTCTTTGTACTTTTCTGCCCACTTCATACCCAATAAGGCGTGTGACAAATCAGTCTCTTCATGTGGCACTTTACCGATATCGTGTAGTAGACCCGCACGTTTTGCCAGTTGTATGGTTTTAGGTTTTAACCCCAATTCCGCACACATGATGGCACATACTTTAGCGGTTTCAATAGAGTGCTGCAAGAGGTTCTGTCCATAAGAAGAACGATAGCGCATTCTACCTACGATCTTCACCAACTGCGGGTGCATACCGTGTATGTTCAGGTCGATCACTGTACGCTCACCAAACTCTACGATTTGTTGCTCGATCTGCTTGCGCGTCTTGGCAACGACCTCTTCGATCCTAGCCGGGTGAATTCGTCCGTCTGTCACTAAGCGTTGCAGTGATAAGCGGGCGATCTCACGACGTACGGGATCATAACCCGAAATTACGATCGCTTCTGGTGTGTCGTCAACGATGATCTCAACTCCTGTTGCTGCTTCTAAAGCACGGATGTTACGCCCTTCCCGACCAATGATCTGTCCTTTTACATCATCAGATTCCAGATTGAATACAGAAACCGTATTCTCAATGGTATGTTCCGCAGCGGTACGCTGGATGGTTTGGATAATGATTTTCTTGGCCTCGCGGTTCGCTTTTAGCTTGGCATCTTCAACGATGTCTTTTATACTGGCCATCGCGTCCGTTTCCGCTTGCTCGACCATGCTTTTCACCAACTGTTCTTTGGCGTCTTCCCGGCTCATGCCGGCTACCATCTCCAGTTGCTTTTGTAATTCAGTGACTACCTTTTTCTTTTGGCGGTCAGCATCTGCCAGTCTCTTTTTGAGCGAGTCTCTCTGACCACTGAGATCCTGCTTGAGTTGTGTGATCTCTTTTTGCTCTTTATTAGTACTGGCTTTGAGGCGGTTCACCTCTTCTTCTCGTGTTTTTAGGCTGTTAGACCGTTGGTTGATCTTATTCTCTTTGGTCCTGAGTTCTCTTTCGAAAGCCTCGGCTTTCTTGCGTTTCTGATTGGCATCGCGATCGGCTTCAGAACGAATTTTTCGGGCAGTATTATTTGCCTTGTCTAGTCGCTCTTTTGCTTTTGCTTCCGCATCTAATGTCGCTTTATCGAGTAGCTCTTTCGCATCTGATTCCGCTTGGGCCATAGCTTCCGCAACCGCTTTCTTACTTCCCGCTTTTCCAGAAAAGAAACCTGCAATGGCGCCAATGATCAAGCCAACGATGGACAGCACTGCTGCTATTTCCATGAGTTGGTTCTGTTAAATGGTAAAGGTGATAAAACGTGACATAAAGTAGACTTTATCGCAGCGTTTCACCTAAAAATAAAGATGGTGGAAATATAATGCCATTTTTCGAGACAGAAGCTTATTGTGGATTAAAGTTTCATTGTTTCCACGATTATCACGAAAAAGCGGCTTATCTCACTCCTTTTGCTTCAGAGTGCGATAAGCCGCTTTTGTTTTTTCTATAGTTGATCAGGTTTTAACCCTTATTGATGAACTCGCTTAAGATGGTATTCAATTGGTCCAGTTTTTCATGAGCTTCATCGTCCACCACTTCACCTGTGGTTTTGTTCTCCATGAGTTCAACACAGATCAAAAGCGAAGCCATGGCTAAATAATCTTGTTTGTCTTTAGCACCATAAGTGGTTTGCAACTCATGCATTCTCTCCTTGATGTGCTCCGCAGCTTTGCGCACGTTCTCCTCTTCACCAGACTCAATTTTGAGTCGGTAAGGGCGGTCGGCGATATAGACCTTCACATTGATTTTTGGCTCTTCACTCATGTTCGCGAATTGACTTTTCCTTTACTTATTCAACATACCAATGCACTTGTCGATTTCCTTGATGATCTCGGCAATGGTCGCTTTCAGTTCAGTTTGGTCTTCATTAGACACACTAGCGGTTTTGGATAGCTTCAAGAATTTCAGCTTTTCCTCCAATTCCGTATGTCGCTTCTCCTGTATTCGTATGTGTTCCTTGAGCACATTGCGCTCTTCGGCTAATTCGAGATACTCCTTCTCCAATTGCATATAATCGCTGAGGATCGTATTGATCTTGGCTAAAGTATTATCGATCTTAGCTGATATGGGTTGATTGGCCATGCGCGCAGAGCATTTTGTTACAAAAATACAACAGTACAGAAGTGTTTAAAGTTTGCCTGATCAAGCCGTGTATCGACTACCGAATCTCCGCACCCAGTTCTGTTTGTACCCGATGAATCAATTTCTTCATCACCTTGTCCACTTCCTTATCCGTCAATGTTTTTCGTTCGTCTTGGAAGAGGAAGCTTACCGCATAAGATTTCTTCCCTTCACCCAATTTCGATTCGTCATCGAAAATATCGAACAAATTGACATTACGCAGCAGTTGCTTGACCGTGGATTTAGCGATCGCTTCGATCTTACCGAATGCCACTTCTTTGTCCAATAGCATTGCTAAATCACGACGAACACTTGGGTATTTCGGAATTTCCTGATAGGTCGTTTTCTGCTTTTTAACCACCTTCAGTACTTGATCCCACTGAATATCGGCATAATATACCTCATTTTTTATTCCGAACTGCTTTAAGATCGTGCGTTTTACCGAACCAAAGGTAACTAATGGTCGCTGCTTGCCTAGTTGATAGGTCAAACCATAGGCCAAATGACTTGCATCCGCCTCTTGGCTTTGGAACGATCGGATGCCCAATCTACTCAATACCCGCTGCACACTTTCTTTCAGATCGAAGAAGCTCACCTTATTGGTTTTACCATCCCAGCTTTCTGTTTTCAGATTGCCCGTCAGGAATAAACTCAAGTGGGTTTGCTCACTGTACTTTATGCTCGACTGACCATCATTTTCAACTTCTTGCTGTGCATAAGTCTTGCCGAATTCGTAGAAACGAATATCACTTTGCTTATGGTTTTGGTTGTGCAAGATCGCTTCCAAACCGCTGAATAACATATTGGAGCGCATCACGTCCATATTGGCATTCAAACTGTTCATCAAAGGAACAATGCTATTGTCACCTTCTTCGTAGTACTTGGAATTAGTGATCGAAGTACCCATGCTCTGATAAAAACCATCGCTCACCAATAAGTCGGCGATCTTTCTTGTCAGTTGGTCCGAATCCGGTTTGTTGGAGTAGGACAAAGACGATTTCAAAGTTTCAGGAATAGGCACACTATTGAAACCGTAGATGCGTAATATCTCTTCGATCACATCCACCTCGCGCAATACATCGGCACGTTCTGTACCTACGGCTACTTGCAGGCTCTCTTCATCTTCAGACTGGATCTGAATATCTAAAGCCGTCAAAATGTTTTTCACAGTGTCCTTGGGAATGTCCACTCCGATCAGTTGATTGACCCGCTTATAGCGCACTTTTACCAATGGACGTTCCACAGGAGTAGGATATACATCAACCACCTCAGAAGTGATCGCCCCACCTGCCAATTCCGTGATCAGCAATGCCGCCCGCTTTAAAGCATACAAACAGTTATTAGGATCCACACCCTTCTCAAAACGAATCGCCGCATCCGTACGCAACAAATGGCGAGCAGAAGTACGACGCGTTCTGATCGGATGGAAACGAGCACTTTCTAAGAAAATGTTAGTGGTTTGCTCGGTCACACCAGAATTCAGCCCACCGAAAACCCCCGCGATACACATCGGCTTATTATCCCCATCACAAATGATAAGGTCTTCCGCATGCAACTTGCGCGTTTGCTCATCTAAAGTCACAAATTCCGTATCCTGTGGCAAGCAACGAACGATCACTTTATTACCAGCGATCTTATCCGCATCAAAGGCATGAAGCGGCTGCCCCAATTCATGCAAAATGAAATTGGTGATGTCAACGATATTATTGATCGGACGAACGCCAATAGCCATCAAACGTTTCTGCATCCACTCCGGAGACTCGCCCACCTTAACACCAGAAATACTTACGCCCACATAACGTGGACAAGCTTCCGTGTTTTGCACTTCTACAGCTATGGGTAGCGCATTATTGCTCACTTTAAAGCCATCAACAGCAGGCAAAACCACCTTTTTATCACTGCCCTTTAGTATCTGAAGAGCTGCCGCGAGATCCTTTGCCACCCCCACATGGTTAGTCGCATCCGAACGATTCGGCGTCAAACCGATCTCAAAAACCTCATCCGTCTCCAACTGTATCACTTCCTTTACGGGCGTACCCGGAGGAGCATCCGTATCCAACTCAATGATGCCGTCGTGATCCGTACCCATACCGATCTCGTCTTCCGCACAGATCATACCCATGCTCACTTCCCCTCTGATCTTCCCTTTCTTGATTTTAAAAGGATCGCCTTCCAAAGGGTAAAGCATCGTGCCCACAGTAGCCACCACCACTTTTTGCCCGGCAGCCACATTAGGCGCACCACAAACAATATTCAAAGGCTCCTCTCCGCCCACATTCACAGTGGTCACTCGCAAACGATCCGCATTGGGGTGCTGCTCGGCAGTTAAAACCTCACCAACTACCAAGCCTTCAAAACCACCTTCAACACCGCCTGTCACTTCAAACTTTTCTACCTCCAAACCAATGTCGGTCAACACCTGTGCCGCCTGATCAGCAGGCAGATCGATCTGCAAATAATCCTTCAACCAGTTATAGGAAATCTTCATGGATAAATATTCTGAATTTTAAGTCGCGAATTTAATCATTTCATACTGCATAAACAGGAGAATGGTTCCTTAGCTACCACATCTTTTGATTTTTATGATTTTCAGGGCGCATGCCCGCAATAAAAGCTTGCTTTTATTCTATGGATAAATCGGTGTCGAGCAGATAATCTCATGTCTCGAGTCTCATGTCTCGGGTCTAAAAAAGCGCAAGCTTTAACTGCGGTCACCGGGCTATCCGTTCAAATTCAGCCGCTGCCTGCTGCTGTTTGGC
>JAHDGT010000072.1 GCA_020631675.1 Bacteroidota bacterium | reverse complement strand
CACAGCTTGAAAGCAGGGGCGGTATCTGCTGTCTCCGGTGTACGGCATCCAATATTACTCAGCAAAAAAGTGCTGGAAAACAGTCCGCATGTTTTCTTGTCCGGCAAAGGTGCCATTGACTTCGCTAAACATTTGGGCATGGAATTTCAGCCCATGAAATGGTTCATCACCAAGCAACGTAAGAAACAATTGATCGAAGCAAAAGCCAGACAATCGGTCTTATTAGATCACTCAGAAAAACAAACAGATAAATTCGGAACCGTAGGCGCAGTAGCAAGAGACAAAATGGGTCATTTAGCCGCTGCCACCTCAACCGGAGGCATGACCAATAAGCAATACGGGCGAATTGGAGACAGTCCGATCATAGGAGCTGGCACTTATGCCAATGACCAAAGCTGCGCGGTATCTTGTACGGGTCATGGTGAGTATTTCATTAGAGGCGTAGTGGCTTATGATGTCTCCTGTCTAATGGAATATAAAAACATGGATCTGGCAAGTGCCTGTAAGTTGGTCGTGCATGATAAGCTGGTAAAACTTGGCGGCAAAGGTGGCTTGATCGCTGTTGGCAAAGATGGTTCTATCGCACTTCCTTTCAATACAAAAGGCATGTATAGAGCTTGGGTAAAAGAAGGGGAATCTCCTCAGGTTGCTATTGATTAGGTTGTCTTGTTAACTCCTAATAAAAAAGCCACCTCTTAATAAGAGATGGCTTAATCAGTGATCCCATAGGGACTCGAACCCCAAACCTGCTGCTTAGAAGGCAGCTGCTCTATCCAGTTGAGCTATAGGACCATTTTGTCTGTTTCCCCTTATAATGCAAATAACTACAAAATAGTTTCATTACAAGAGTGGCGCAAAATTACTGGTTTTATCAAAAAAGAAGAAGAAAAACAGTGAAAGATGTTGAATAGCTTGTTTATAGTTGTTCAATAACGCTCCCAAAGCTGAAAATCATAGGCAAACACATGTTTTTCATTTATAGAATGCGACTTCAAGGAGACCAGTTCCCACTCATTAGCGTTGATTTTCGGGAAATGGGTGTCACCAGCTTCAATGGTGGTGTGTACTCTTGTCAGATAAATTCGGTCGGCCATTTCTATACAAGTGGAATATATCGTTCCTCCTCCTATTATAAATAGTTCCTCTTCCCCCGCAGCTTTCGCATAAGCTATTGCGGATTGAATGTCTCGGAACACCTCACAGCCCGGAGCATTAAAATGTTCCTGTCGCGTGATCACCATATTGATCCGATCCGGAAGTGGCTTGTATTTCCCTAGGCTATCGTAGGTTTTCCTACCCATTAGCACATGATGCCCTACAGTCATTTTCTTGAAATAGCGTAGGTCATTGGGCAAACGCCAAGGCAATTGCTCTCCTTTCCCAATTACATCATCAAGTGAAGCGGCTACTATCAGAGAAATTTTCATAGCCATCGATCAATTCAAACTTTTAATGAACGCATCCGCCTTTGTTCGCTGCTCTTTAGTATTAGCACGTTCTAGAGCTAGTTCCGCAAATTCCGTTGCTTTATCCATCTTGTTCATTAACTGTGCGCAAGAGGCAGTCAAGAAAGTAGCTTTAAAATTATCTGGTGAAACCTCTAATGCTTTTTCAGCAAATTTGCTCGCCTTCAAACAATTGCCTTTGTTTTTAAAGGCACGTGCATTCTTCAAATAGTTAGCTAAAGCCTTTTTCTCCTTTTTAGAAACAGTATCCGCTTTTGATTGCTTCCCTTTTTGCTTTGAATTGCTTTTAGGTGTACCATAAGCCAAAAGTTTTTCTTCAGAAAGCAAATTCTTATTCGATTTCTGTTCGGCGATTCGGTAGGCTAAGACCTCCGAAAAAATACGGCCGCCTTCTGTGTTCAAATGACCGGGGTCCCACATATTTTCCGGATCATACAGAAATGGGTAGTTATCCGCATTCGTCAATTCAAGCACATGCTCTTTAGGCAGAGCGTGGTAAATCGCCGCTAACTCATTGTATGAAAACTCATTCATACAAGGCGGTACGATGAAGGTAAGTTGTATCCCTTCTGATTTAGCCCGGTCGATCATACCCACCAAATAGGCAAGATAGCTTGAATTCAAATGGGGCTTCATCTCCTCGGGGCTGGCTTTTGTAAAAAAGCGGCGACTCAAATTGGCTCTTTTCGCGGCTGTTTTATTATTTCTTAAAAACGCTCGATGTTTAGATTTGATGACTTTCCGATCATCCAGGGCCAAGGGGAAATAACCATCTTGATTAGGTCCTCCTTTAGATAGATCCAAACCTTCCGCTTTGTTAAGTACCATATCCTTGATCATACCTATGGCGAACCAATTTTCAATCAAAGCCACCGTATAGTTAAAGCTGTACTTCCACTTATTTCTAAATGAATATTTTGAACCTTTCAAACCCCAAGCAGAGCGCATGGCAAAAAGGTAACTTGAGAAATCACACCATTCCACATTGCGGGGCTTATGTAGGTTGGTCTTTTGAAACTGACGCCCAACAGCTGTTTTAATAGACGGCAGTTGAATGATGATGTCTTTTAGTTGTAAGCTGCGCTGCTCGTCTAATAAGCGATTAAAGAGATTATATACCTCGCCTGCTGGCGCACTAGCCACAGCGTAATTAAATGATTTCGTTTTTTGCTCAGGTAATAACCGACTCATCGTCGCATCATAAACAGAAGGGTCCACCCCACGGTGAAAACGACTATTCCCTAAAAACACGGTATTGTACTCCCCTTTCGCTTGCTCGAAAAGCTCCGCCTTCGCATGGAAGAAATTGTTCGTCCATCCAAAGGGCATCCCCATGCTCCAACGCAATATATTACAGCAAACCCAAACGATCGCGATCAATAGGATTCCCTTCCATATTAATGTGGTCAGTGATTTCATGATACTTACTCGTTCGTTCGTGCTTAGAATTGGAAGTAGATGAACTCACTACTGGTGAATACACCAAAGGTGAGTATGACGGTGATCAGAAATACCATTGTACCCCAACGAATACCAGTATTGGTATGAAATAGCGGACTTTCAAAACGCTTTGTTTCGTCAAAAAAGTGGATCATTTCCATTAGTGCGATCGCACTAAAGCCCAAAATGATCTCCATGGGTTCTACACCATTAATGCTGCTCAAAAGACCACTATCACTAGCACTCGGGCGGAACAGATTACCGATCAAAGTAAATGCATCAGAAAGACTATTCGCACGGAAGAATATCCAAGCAAAGGCAGCTAGAATAAAAGTGGTGAACACACGCCATAAATGCATCACTCCGGGTCGTTTGTCCATGCCTGTACTCGCATCCAACTTATCAAAATAGGGTTTCATCCAAATGGCGAATACTAAGTAAAAACCATGTAAGGCACCCCATACAACAAATGTCCAATTGGCTCCGTGCCAGATACCACTCACTAAAAAGGTGATGAATAAGTTGTAGTACCAACGCCATTTAACCACTCGATTCCCGCCTAATGGGATGTACACATAATCTCTGAACCAAGTACTTAAAGATATGTGCCATCGCTGCCAGAATTCGCGAATAGAAGCGGCGAAATAAGGCCTGCGAAAATTCTCCATTAAGTCATAGCCCATCACTTTAGCCGCTCCGATGGCGATACTGGAATAACCCGCGAAATCTCCGAATATTTGGAAACAAAAGAACACTGTCCCTAAAGCAACTTCTAAACCAGCATATTGCTCAGGGTTATTGTAGATCGCATCAACAATGGGTGCTAAGCGATCCGCCACCACTAACTTCAGAAAGAAGCCCCATAGCATTAATCTAAGCCCTTTGGTTACGTTCTCGTAGCTGAATACCTGCTCTTTATGAAACTGCGGCAGAAGCCTTGACGGCCGCTCGATCGGCCCGGCTACCAACTGAGGAAAGAAAGAGACGTACAAAGCAAAAAGTCCGAAATGTTTCTCTGGCTCGATTTTGCGCTGGTAAACGTCTATTGTGTAGCTAAGGGTTTGAAAGGTATAAAAAGAAATACCTACTGGCAGTAAATATTCAAAGGCCGGCACATCATAAAAAACATTGAAGCGATCAAAGAGCGCATTAATGTTATCACCAACAAAATTGAAATATTTAAAACCGAATAAAATACCAAGATTAGTGAATAGGCTTAGGTAGAGCCATCGTTTTCGCTGCCCATTATCTTCTAATGTAGCCATGCGCCTACTCGCTATATAATCCACTACAGTAGATAAAATGATGAGTAGGATATACTCCACTTTCCAGCACATATAGAAATAGTAGCTGGCAGCCAATAACATGATCCATCTGAATCTGTGCGGTAAAGCAAAGAACAGCATGATCACGAAGGGGAAAAAGATCAGAAAATCTATGGAGTTAAATAACACAGTCGCAAATTGGTATTAAGACTGCAAAATTACTGTTTGCTTTATTAATAATGGCGATAGACCTGCTTTTTAGTGCTTATTGTAGCTATTATTAGTGCCAGATACAAAAAAAGCGAGCCGACATACTGCCGACTCGCTGTATAAAACGAATGTGAATCATTGAAGATTGAAGGGATGATCAATCGTCGTTTAATTGGCTATCGCCTTCCGCGAAGATGTAAACCACATTAGTATGGTTTTCTGTACATCCTGTATCCGCATTAGTAACGATAACATTTACGGTGTATTCTCCAGGAGCGGTGAATGTATGTGTTGGATTTGGCGTAGTATAATACTCATCGGCGATCATCCAGATGATATCCGTGTACTCCCCTTCCGTCAGGTTCTCGAATTGTACCGTCATACCTTCCGTTTCGTAATCGTACTGAATCTGAATCGTGCCTTCACAATCCTCATCTTCAGCACCCTCTTGTGCGACCAAATCTCCTGATGGCAAGATATTAACCGTATAGTCTTCCACCTCTCCGTAGTTGAAATCCTCACAAGCCTCTGGTGCATATTTATAGCGCATAGATACTCTCATTCGAGTTGTTACGCTCTCACTCACAGCAGGAATAACAACATCAGCGGTTTGTGTGTTCTTCTTTGCTTCTCCCATATCATACACTAACTCATTCGCATCCGAGAAATCACCATCACCATTTAAATCAATCCAAATTCTCCAGTATTCCGGATAAGGACTGGCCGCATATCCAGGAATCAAAGTCGCACTGTAAGTATTTCCTGAAGTTAAGGTTGTACTCATGAAGTTGTATAAACCATAACCTGAATCATTACCAGACTGGTTGTTGATATCTCCCATGCTGAAACCTTCGATCCACTCGTAATTAGAGTTATTACCGGCAGAAGTACAGTAGTTAACAACTGTCACAGGAGCTTCCTCCTCATCTGCTTCCATATTAACCGCAATAGAATAATCTTCTACTTCTCCGTAGTTAAAGATGTCACATGGTCCGGCTACTGAATTGTATTTCATTGTTATGCGCATACGAGTGATGCCATCTTCCGCATTCGTGGGCACAGTGAATACACCATTGATCGTGTTGCTTGAACCCACATTGGAACTGTACACCAATTCATTAGGACCATTGAAGCTTCCATCTTGGTTCCAGTCGATGTAAACACCCCAGAATTCATTGTATGCATTAGTAGCAAAACCAGGAGTCAATGAAAAAGATACAGTGCTTCCAGCTTGTACATAAGCCACTTTATCCGTAGCATCTAAATACCCACCATTAGAGCCTGTCGTATTATTGATTCCACCTTCTACGGTAACATTATCAATGTACTCATAGTTAGCATTTGTAGAATAAGCATCACAGTAAATAGCAGCAGGTGCAGCCGTTTCTTCCTCTTCTTCTGATGCAGGCATGATGATAACACCATAATCCTCCACTTCACCGTAGCTAAAGAACTCACAAGGTCCAGCAGCTTCATTATAGCGCATTGATACTCTCATACGCGTTAAGCCTAAAGTAGCATAATCAGGAATGACAATATTTCCAGTAACAATTGTGTTGCTCACCTGTCCAGCGTCATAAACCATTTCACCCGCATCAGAGAAATCGCCGTCTTTATTGAAATCGATCCAAACTCTCCAGTATTCATTGTAGGCACTACTTGCGTAACCAGGAGATAAAGTGATGGCATAAGTACTTCCCTTCGACAATTCAGTAGTCATAGCAGTAAAGTCACCATAACCCGCATTACTTCCAGTCGTATTGTTCAAAGTGTTAAGGTTCACCCCAGCAATGTACTCATAGTTAGCGTTGTAACCTTGAGACAGACAATTATCAGGCATCGTACCACTATCACAACCCGGGCTAACAGCCGTTACCAAATCCGAATAATCGCTTTCGTTGCTTGAGCCACAAAGTGAGCGTACACGGAAATTATATCCTTTACAAGGATCCAAACCACTTAGTGTATAAGCGTTATCAGATACGTTAACCGTTACCCAACTACTGCTCACCGTTTCTTTGTAAGCGATCAAATAATTGTCAGCAACATCCATCCAGCTTAATACAACTTGGTCGTCACTGGTTGGGGTAGTTTCCAATTCTGTAGGAACGGTACAGATAACAGATGTTTGAGTAGTAAAAGTTTGAGCAGGAGAATATGCGGTTGAAACACCATCCGCACATTTTACTTTAACAACAAACTCATAGCTAGTGGCAGGCATTAAACCTGTCAACTCAGTACTATTTTCAAATGTTACATTTGGACTCCAAATCGTACCACCTAAAATTCTATATTTCACCGTGTAGTACTCAGCTCCAGACTGCTCATTCCATTGCAGTATAGCAACAGCATCACTAACGAACACAGCATCTAAACCACTTGGAATCAAACAACTTACTTCCAGTTCTTCTAAAGTCGAAAAGTAGTAGGTAACAGAGTAGTCACTGCTCTCAGTACCACATACACTTGCTACTTGTACTTGATAAGTTGTATTGTC
Source organism: Bacteroidota bacterium (assembly GCA_020631675.1). Classification (GTDB taxonomy): domain Bacteria; phylum Bacteroidota; class Bacteroidia; order Chitinophagales; family UBA2359; genus JAHDGT01. The sequence continues at coordinate 7,309 of JAHDGT010000072.1, read as the reverse complement.
TAACAATTCAGACAAAGCATAGCTGTTATTCGATGCTGTATAATTAGACCAAGCACTTGTGCCCGACTTTCTAATACGTAAGATGTATTCATCCGTACCATCTGTACCATCCCAATTAATAGTGGCAGTGTTAAAAGATATATCACTGGCATTAATGCTAGTAGGTACCGCACAGTCAATACTCAATAAGGTCACGAAATATGCAGTGCTGGAAGAATCACTACTAGAGCCTCCACAATTACTGCTCACTTTGAATTCATAATTAGAGCCTTCCTCTAATCCGTATACGGTCACATAAGTATTCGTAGTGTTCGCTTGTGACCATGCCTGGCCAACTTTGCGATAGTAAACCGTATAACTACTAGCTGAAGAAGAAGTAGCCCAAACCAAAGTCGCACTATTCTCATCAACAGATGTAGTTCCTAAACCTGTTGGAGGGATACATACAACGGGAGCTGCTGTTGTTGTGAAAGAAGTAACCGGCGTATAATCGCTATAGCTTAATCCATTACAAACTGTACGTACTTTGATAAAGTAAGTAGACGACTCGTCCAAGTCACTCAGCGTATTGCTCAAACCATAGGAAATACTTGTTTGCCAGCTAGAGGCAGTTGATTTCTTATATGCAATTTCAAAAGTATTGCCCGGAACCATAGTCCCGTTAAAAGATACATTAGCTGAATCTTCTGTTACATCCGATACATTCACGTTATTTACCTCTGGACAAGGGGCTGTTTCTGTTGCGAAAGATTGAATATTGGTATAATCACTATCGTTAACACCACAATCCGCCAGTACTTGCCATTGGTAGATCACACCTGCGTTTAATCCTGTCAGTGTAGTATTAGAAGCACTTACATTCACGAATTCCCAAGAAGAAGAACCTGCTTGACGATACTTAACCGTAAAGTTATCCGCAGTAGATACCCAAGATAGTTGCGCACTGTTCTCTGTAATATTCGTTGAAGAAGGCTCACTTGGTGTAGCACAAGCACCCGCACTAGTGGTGAATGTCATTGGAGCGGAGAAGCTACCCGCACAATTCGCAAGCACTTTATATTCATAAGTGGTGCCTGGTAACAATCCGGATAAAGCAGCGAACTGAGCTGTCGTGGTTGTACTTTGCCAGCTACTTACACCTACTTGACGATACTCTACTAAATATGAAGTAGCAGATGCAGTCGGTGACCAAGTTAAAGTCGCTGTAGTTTCCGTAGTAGCAGGAGCCATTAAACCTGTAGTAACAGGACAAGGTGCTACCGTATTATTCAAGTTCACTAAGTAGTCTTCTACTTCACCATAGCTGTAAATATCACAAGCGTTTTGTGTCGCTCCGGTGCTGTACCACATAATGCTGGCACGTAAACGGGTAATACCCGGCGCAGCACCATTCTGTCCGATCAAAGGGATAGCAATGTTAGCTGTTACCGTAGAAGTTACACCCGTACCCGAGTTGTATATCTCCTCACCAGCATCATTAAAGTCGCCATCACCATTATAGTCGATCCATACTTTAACATACTCCGGGAAGGCTAAGCTCGTATAACCTGGCGTTAGAGACAAGGTGTAAGTTTCACCCATATTCAAATTCGCCGTGGTACAGTTGTAATTACCGTAGCCGTTATCCGCACCAGATGTATTGTTTATATCCCCTAAGCTAAAGTGCTGGATGTATTCATTGTTGAATTGATCAGTAGCATATGAAGGACAATAAGTAGGTCCAATCGCATCTCCGATCGTAGAAAAGTTGAGTTCATTCGTATAAGCACTTGCTTGTCCGCCCGCACAGATCGCTCTTACCTTCACATCATACTCCATACAAGTACCTAAACCTGTTAATTGATAAGAGTAAACGTCACTGACAAAAGTAGACCAAGCTCCTCCGTATGGGCGATACGCGAACTCATATTGCTCCGCACCCACTACAGGTGAACAAGTTAAAACCGCAGAATTTGATGTTGGGCTGATCACATTGAAACCCGTTGGGACCGTTGTGCACATTTGAGCAGGACCAGCAGCTCCCATGACATCCATGCATTCTAGATATGCTTGGTACATATTCAATCTACCGCTTCCTATCATACCAACAAAAGCAGAATTCATAGCATTGATATTATCAGCACTGCTCATGATACATGTATTCAACTGAGCAGGTGTAATGTCAGGATATTTTGATTTCAACCAAGCAACCGCACCGGCAACAACCGGTGAAGCCATAGAAGTACCACCTTTATAGTAGTAATCTAAAGTTGGATCCGCTACCGTACTGTAAATAGAGCTACCAGGAGCCATGATGTCTACAGATGGGCCATAGTTGGAAGAACTTGCCTTTTCATCATTGGTCTTTAAAGAACCAACTCCGATCACGTCATCATAAGCAGCAGGATAAAAAGGAACACTTGTTCCGCCATTACCCGCAGCGGCTACAATAGTAATGCCTTGTGCGTTCGCTTCTGCTATAATGGCTTGAGCACTATAGCTGTTCGCATGGCTTCCCCATGAGATATTGATCACATCAGCACCCGCATCAATAGCATATAATACCCCTGCCCAACCATTAACGATTTGGTTGGTATTCAACTCATTATCACTATTACACTTGATACCCATCAAGCTCACATTATAGCCTATACCTGCTATACCAATTGAATTATTTGTATTCGCACAAGCGATACCCGCTACATGCGTACCATGTGAGAACTCACTGAAAGATGCCCACCCAGGAGGATTGGAATTGTTGTCTTCATCCGCTACGTCAAATCCGTGTATATCATCGATATAGCCATTGCCGTCATCATCTAATCCGTTATCCGCGATCTCGCCTGGGTTCGTCCATAAGATCGGGGCCAGATCAGGGTGGTCCGTCATTACCGCATCATCTACAACCGCCAAGACAACCGCCGAGCTACCTGGACCTTCATCCCAAGCCGCATAGGCTTGGATTTTCTCCAAGTACCATTGTGATTCCAATTGTTCATCATTCGGTGTGAAAGCCTTACGGTAGATAGGAACTCTTTCCGCAAATTCAACTTGTTCATCAGCTGAAAGGGCAGCAATGATGGATTTTAAGTTTTCCTCGCTTGTTTCTTCTAAACGTACTTCATAAATACGAGATAAACGACGAGAAGGAATAATATTAGAAAAAGGTTTTTCAATAGATAACAACTCGCTTGATCCGAATGCATTCGGATCAATCAGCTTAGACGCTTTCAAAGTTGACCGTGGATCGTCTAAGTCTCCTTTCTTGAATTCTGGTATTCGTTCTTGCACACTATCTTTCAACTTCAGATATACTCTGTCGTTGTAGTACAAGGCATCATCAGATACAGCTTGTTGCGCGAACAAATTCCAATTCGTTTGGAAAGTGATGGTTAGTAAGATCGTTAGTATAAAAACGTTCAATCGCATTTTGAATAAAGTTTAACTCCGAAACGAGCTTTAAAGGCAAGTATGTTTCTTCAGTAGTTGATAAAGGGGTTAATTCGGTTATAGTCAAATAATTGCCCGAGTGGGTAATGGCAACTAATAAAGCGACTACAATTGGATTGTACGAGAGGGCTTTGAAAAGGTTTTAAATTGGAAAATCAATATTAAAAAAGGAACAACAAAAAATATCTAAACCTCTGAATATCAAACACATTAAACCCGATAGCTTGATGCCATCAAACACTATCTTGTACCCTTAAGCATCCAAACAAAAAAGCCTCTTGATAGCAAAGTATCAAGAGGCTTAAAGCTTACTTATTCAATTTAAGTACCAATTTCATCGAATCAACTGGCGTTCTATAAAATCAATTGCTTGATTTTTGGTGCATTTTACACTCCCACTCCCAAGCGGTACGCATCATCTCTTCAATTGAATATTTAATTTCCCAGCCTAGTTTTGATGTCGCTTTCTCATTATTGGCGTAAATGGCCACTACATCTCCCGGGCGACGATCGCCCATGACGTAATTCAGTTTTTGTTCACTTACTTTTTCAAAGGCTTGGATCAGTTCAAGTACCGTTACTCCATTTCCACTCCCTAGGTTGAATACCTCAGCATTCTCTTCATTTTTATTCGCAATGACGTATTCTAAGGCTTTGGTATGCGCATTGGCAATATCCATTACATGAATATAGTCGCGGATACAGGTACCGTCTCGGGTTTCATAGTCCTTACCAAATACGGTAAGCTGATCGCGCTTGCCAATAGCGGTTTGAGTGATGTAGGGTACTAAGTTTTCTGGTTTTTCCTGCACCTCTCCTATTTCCGCACTAGAGTGCGCGCCTACTGGGTTGAAGTACCTTAAAAGAACGACATTGAATGCCGGATCAGACTTAGCCAGATCCAAAAGGATTCGCTCGCCTGACTGTTTCGTATAGGCATAAGGAGATTCTGCTTCTTGTAGTGGCGTATGTTCGGTGACGGGCAGTGCTTCCGCATTACCATAGACCGAGCAGGAGGAAGAAAAGATGAAGTATTTAAGTGCGTATTCTTTAGAGACACGCAATAAATTGATGAGTGATGATAAATTATTGTGGTAGTATTTCAGTGGAGCTTTGACCGACTCTGGTACTGATTTGTAAGCGGCAAAATGTATGACCCCTTCTATATCGGGATGCGCTTTGAATAATTCTTCTACTTTAGCAAGATCACAAAGATCGTAGGCGTAATGCGGTACTGCTACGCCTGTTATTTTTTTTATCCCTTTTAATAAAGCAGGTGTTGATCTGGAATTATCATCCACACAAACCACATCAAAGCCATTGTCTATCAGGTCAACTATGGTATGTGACCCTATATAGCCGCAGCCACCAGTTACTAAAATTTTCATGCTATTCAGTCGGGTCGACTATTTACTTGAGTGAGGGTAGTTTAGCAAATTGGGATTCTGCCAGGGATAGGAGCGGTATGAGGTAGCCCCAAATGCTATTGAGCGGCGGGCTGGCGGGGCGGCCCAGAGGTAGCCACCGCCAGCCCTGCCAGCGAAAAGCATTTGGGGCTGCCGAATTTAGCGGATAGCCCGACCCGCAGTGAAAGGCTTGCGCCTTGTAGACATGAGACACGAGACTTGAGTAGTGAGACTTTCGTGCTGTATACCGAAACTTTAGCCGCTTACTTGCGCAAGCTTTTCACTGCGGGGGCAGCATAATGATAAACTCCTTAAACATTAGCCTGCTCATAGGCACGTTGACCGAACCTGCCCGAACGCAATAGATGCTTGATACCTGTTTCAAGGCTGATCAAGGGGCGATCCAGTAGATCACACATACGGTCTATATTAGGCACGCGGCGGCGCATGTCTCCTTCTTTGAGCGGTGGGCAGTACACTACTTTAGACTTGGAATCTGTGAGTTCTAAAATTTTGTGCGCCAGATCGATGATCCGAACTTCTACATCATTACCGATATTGACCACATTATTGATGTGGCGTTTTTGATAGAGCGATGTCAAGGCGGCATCCACATTATCATCTACAAAGCAGAAGGTACGGCTTTGCTGCCCATCGCCATAAATGGTGATGTCTTGATTGGCCAAGGCGAAATTGATGAAGCGCGACATGACAAAATCAGTGCTTTGCTTCGGTCCATATGTATTAAAGAAACGGAAGATGGTATAATCCAAGCCATACTCTTTGTGATAAGAAGTACAATAGGCTTCGCCCAGGTTTTTGACAACGGCATAGGGCAGACGAGAGTTCAAAGGCGTTTGGATCTCGTCTTGCGGATAGGAAACCGACTCACCGTACACTTCACTACTTGATGCGTAGAAAAAGCGCTGTACGCCTGTGTTCTTACTTAGATCGAGCATGTTTTTAATGCCCTGTACATCTTCTAAAACCAAAGTAGGGTTGGCTAAAGTGCGCTGAACACCTACCACCGCGGCATAATGAAAAACAAAATCGAAACGATGTGAGAACATCACTGCTGATATATCAGAGTAATTGTTCACATTGCATTTGATGAATTTCCAGTTGGGTAGCTTCGGATCCGGTAGATTATGTCTATGCCCGGTCAGCATATTATCTACGATGACCACATAGTTATCGGGATCGGCGATCAAACGATCAGCCAAGGAACTACCAATGAAGCCAGCACCACCTGTTACCAGTATTTTTCTTTTATACGTCATATTGAAAAGCACATTTATCAGACCATCTCAGAACCAGCACCTTATTAAAAGGGTTGCATAAGTGCTTAAAAGCAAATGTCAGGATATGATCTCCATCAAATACTTACCATATCCACTCTTTATCAATGGCTCGGCCAATTTATTCAAACCTTCTTTGTCAATGAATCCTTTGCGGTAAGCGATCTCTTCGATACAACCCACTTTTAGCCCTTGACGCTGTTCGATCACTTGTACGAACTGGCTGGCTTGCATTAAGGAGTCGAAAGTACCCGTATCCAGCCATGCCGTTCCTCTTCCTAATTTGGCAACGTACAGGCGATCCTGACGCAGGTATTCTCTGTTCACATCAGTGATCTCATATTCACCACGCGCACTAGGCTTGAGGTTCTTCGCGATCTCTACCACATCATTATCATAGAAGTACAAGCCCGGCACCGCGTAATTCGACTTAGGCTGTGAAGGCTTCTCCTCGATAGAGATCACCTTGCGATTCTCATCGAACTCCACCACACCATAACGCTCCGGGTCAGACACATGGTAAGCGAACACCAATCCGCCTTCTACATTACCCACTTCCTGCTCGATCGTTTGGTTAAAACGACTGCCGTGGAAGATATTATCGCCTAATACCAATGCTGCTTTATCATTACCGATGAACTCCTCTCCTAACACGAATGCCTGCGCCAGTCCGTTAGGTTCGTACTGTGGCATATAAGAAAAGTTACACCCCAGTTGCGAGCCATCACCCAACAATTGCTCGAACATAGGCAGGTGAACAGGCGTAGAAATGATCAGAATATCTTTGATGCCCGCCATCATGAGCGTACTCAAAGGGTAATAGATCATCGGCTTGTCATAGATGGGCATGACCTGCTTAGAGATCGCATAGGTGATGGGGTATAATCGGGTGCCCATTCCACCCGCTAAAATAATGCCTTTCATAATGGTATTGGTCTAGTAAATTAGTCTGCTACAGAGGTTTATTTTATCTTCATTGACCTCTTTCTTACAGACCTGTAGACGATAAAATGCAAATAGGTCTTGCCCAATTGCTCTTTTGCGCCGCGAAGATACGGTTTTGCCTATTGTTTGTGGTCGGGTATTTACTTTTTACATTTGGGTGCGTGCCCGCCTGCGGCAGGTCACCGGGCTATCCGTTCAAATTCAGCGGCTGCCTGCTGCTGTTTGGCAGGC
>JAHDGT010000573.1 GCA_020631675.1 Bacteroidota bacterium | reverse complement strand
TTGTGTCGCAATTAGTGAAAGGCAGGTATTTGCAAAGATGTCTGGTCTTGCCGTAGCGCAAATTCATGAATTTGCGCTACGATACACTAAATATCATCCACAGATCAATACCCCTTTTCTTCGTCTGTATTGACTTTGAGTTTCCCTCTGAAATCATCTAAGCTTTGGTAGCCTTTTTCTAGCATGAGTGCACGGAGTTCACTACTGATGCGATCAAAGCAACTTGCTCCTTCTTTCATGAGGCAGCTACCGATCTGAACGGCTTGTGCCCCACATAAAATATGCTCGAAAGCATCTTGCCCGCTTTTTACGCCACCACAGCCGATCACTTGGATCTCAGGCTTCAATAGCTCGTAGAACTTGCGCACATTGGCTAATGAGGTGGGCTTGACAAAATCTCCCCCGATGCCCCCGAAGCCTCCTTTGGGCTTGATGACAACAGCCTCTTTGTCGATGTCGATGACAAGACCGTTGCCGATGCTGTTGATGCAGGTGACAAACTGCAAAGGGTAAGAATTCAAAATCTCAGCCATTCGCTCAAAATGGATAATGTCAAAATAAGGCGGCAGCTTTACCCCTATCGGTCGCTTGTAAAACTTGAACACTTTGTGCAGTACCTCTTCTGTGCGTTGGAAGTCGTAGGCGGTCTGTGGTTTTCCTGGCAGATTAGGGCAGCTGAGGTTCAGCTCAACGCCCGCGACTTCGTCTACTTGTGCTAAGCGGCGAAGCATGTCCAGATTGTTTTCTAAAGTCAGACCGGCAACCGACATGAAAAAAGGCTTACCCAACTGCTGGGCTTTTTCCCGAGCAAAGCTTAGGTAAAAATCGAAGCCACCATTGGCCAGTCCCATAGAGTTGATCGTTCCCCAATCGGTTTCTACATAGCGAGGTTTCGGGTTGCCTGCTCGGTATGCGATCGTTGTGCTTTTGGCAATATAGGCACCTGCCGCACTTTGCGCTAGGTCGGTCAGCTCTTGCTCACTGGTACACCAAGCACCAGAAGCATTATAGAGGCAGTTATCAAGAGGGATACCTGCGATTTGGGTAGAGATGTCAGGTGAAGGCATGTCAAGTTTGCTATTACCCTGAAAATTCAAGGTGGTAATGATTACGGAGAGCAAAGGTAAATAAGCTTTAAAAATTAAGCTTCTTTTTCACAGACAGGCGAACCAAAATAGAAGTCTTTTGTTGAAGGTTTGATTTAGTGAGGCTGTTTTAAATTAGACAGCTCTTGAGTGAAAGAGTGGGACCAGCAGACTCATTCAACATTCAAAACTAAATCATTCAAAATTGGCACCCGCGCGAGGGATTGCAGTGGTAATGAAGCCGCTGAATGCGCCCTGTTTGGCGGCGTACGAAAGCGACCTCGCGAAGCTCTTTGTACGCCTGCCAAACAGCAGCAGGCAGGGGCTGAATTTTAACGGAAAGCCCGGTGACCTGCCGCAGGCGGGCACGCGCCCATATGAACACTCAAATTAGACCTTTAGCCTTGAAGACGATGAAACGATTTGTTTGGATTTTTACCCTAGTAGGGGTACTGTTTACGATCAGTACGGAACTGGTGATGGCGCAAAATGGTGTGATCAAAGGGCGTTTGTTCGACCCGGTGAGTAATGAGTCGGTTCCTTTCGCGAATGTGGTGTTACAGGGCACGAGTACGGGTGTGACCAGCGATGCGGACGGTAAATATATTTTCGAAGGCTTAGAGCCTGGTTTGTATAACTTGCAGGCTTCTTTCGTGGGTTTTGAAACGGCTACGGTTTTTGATGTGCAGGTGTCTAACTCAAGGGCAGCGATCATTGACATTGAAATGGAACCTGCGGCGGAGTTGCTGGACGCGATCGAGATCACGGCGGATCCTTTTAATAAAACAGAAGAAAGTCCGGTGTCTCTACGGAATATCGGTGTGAATGAGATCAAGCGGAATCCGGGTGGTAATCGCGATATCTCCAGAGCGGTGCAGGCATTGCCCGGGGTGGCGAGTACGCCTTCTTTTAGAAATGATATATTGATCAGAGGGGGCGCACCTAGCGAAAATCGCTTTTTCATAGACGGGATCGAAGTGCCGGTGATCAATCACTTTGCTACGCAGGGCAGTAGTGGTGGGCCTGTAGGTATGATCAATGTGGATTTTGTGAAGGAGGTAGATTTTTACAGCTCGGCTTTTCCATCTAATTATGGTAATTCTTTAAGCTCGGTCTTTCAATTCCGTTTCGCGGAAGGGAACCCGGATAAGCAGAATTTGAATTT
>JAHDGT010000071.1 GCA_020631675.1 Bacteroidota bacterium | reverse complement strand
GGGGAATTTGAACGGATAGCCCGGTGACCGCAGTAAAAGCTTGCGCTTTTATAGACCCGAGACATGAGACTCGAGTAGAGAGACTTAGGTGCAGTATGCCGATGATTTTCCCGACTACTAGCGCAGGCTTTTATTGCGGGCATGCGCCATGATGAAGATAAATGTCCAAGAGGTAGTTTAAAAAGTACGACTATAAGAAAAAGAAGGAATGATCGGGAATAAGCTTACTTGTTTGTAAACGCGTTCACTGCCTCCTGAGATAAGATTACCTGAATCTCTATAGCCTCTGTACAAGAAGAAAGGATTTTTGCGGTTATAGGCATTGTAGAAGCTGATGTTCCAACGGCGTTCGCCGCGATGTCTGAGTCTTTTGGGGTACTTGACCTCGGCTAATTCGGCTTCTGTTTTTTGTTTGTTTTTGATGAAGCTGATGCCAACATCCATGCGGTGGTAGCTGGGCATGCGGAAACCATTTCTGCCTTCGTAATAGCTGATCTGATTGTTGTAGCCCCAGAAGTCGTTTTGCCAGTATGAACCCGGATAAATGGCTACGGGCAGACTGACCGCGTTACCAGTTCCGTAGACCCAGTTGGCGGATAATTCAATGCGATCGCTAATGCTATGTATGAGTGTGACCGAGATGTCATGTCTGCGATCGTACTTGTAGGGGAATGGATCACCAAAGTTAATATCCGGGAAGGTGCGGTTGCTCCAGGCAAGGGTATAGCCGATCCATCCAGTGGTATTGCCATGTTTTTTCTGAACCAAGAATTCTAAGCCATAGGCTTCTCCTTCTCCTTGAACAACCAGGTCTTCCCAATCTTCGCCATTGAGATAGGAGGCACCATCTTTATATTCTAAGAGATTGTTCATGCGTTTGTAGTAGCCTTCAATGCTGTATTCTAAATCCCACGGTCCTTTATAGGCGAAACCCAAGGCGGCTTGCATAGAGGTTTGGGGTTTTATTTTCTTGGTCGCGGGCACCCAAAGATCGGTAGGTAAAGTCAGTCCCCCTGAAGAACTTAATAAGTGAATGAACTGCATCATATTGGCGTAAGATGCTTTGACGGATAGATTCTCATTGATCAGGAAACGACCGCTAAAGCGGGGTTGCAGGCTGTGGTAATAGGTGCTGTCAGGGGCGAAACCAGAGTAGTGCAAACCCACATTCATTTTTAATCGCTGCCCGATCTTCATATCGTTTTCAATGTAGGCATCCAGCTCTAAGGCATCTACGAAGCTGTCATTGAATAGGGTATCGAGATTAGCATCGGGCACATCGGTATTATCGTATTTGAATTGGGTAGCACCAGGTTTGAATTGATGGCTGATCATGCTTATACCCGACTTGATGTAATGTGAGGGGTTGGGTACATAATCAAAATCTATTTTACCTGCGATATCTTCAATGCCAGAGAAATAATTCAGTCGGAAGAGTTCTTCGGTATCCGCATCTTTAAAAGACTCCTGAACGCCTATGTTCATGTCGTAGCTGCTATAAGTGAGCGTTAGATTGCTGAACAATTTAGGCGTGAAAATGTGGTTCCATCTTCCTACGGCTGTTATGTTCCCCCAGCCAATATCTCCACGGGTCTCACTTTCCGCCACATCAACTCCAATGCTTTGATAGCGATCCGTAAAGCCGAATACATCATCTCCCATATAGGTGCTGAGGTAAAGGCGGTCTTTGTCAGAGAATTTATGATTGATCTTGGCGTTGAGATCGTGAAAATAGTAACCGAAGCTATTATTGCCTCCAGAAGACATCCTTACCAGCGGGCGAATGAGAAAGTCGATATAGGTTCTTCGTGCGGCGATCATCATAGAGGTCTTGTCTTTGATCAAGGGTCCCTCTAACATGAGTTTTGAAGAGATCAAACCTATATTCACCGCTCCGCTCCACTGCTTCATATTCCCTTCCTTCATGCGAATGTCTACTACAGAAGAAAGTCGACCACCATAACGCGCAGGGAAACCACCTTTGATCAGTTCTACGCTATTGATCGCATCGGCATTGAATACCGAGAAGAAGCCGAATAGGTGAGAGGCATTGTAAACGGGCACCCCATCCAAAAGCATGAGGTTTTGATCCGGGCCACCTCCACGCACGTATAAACCGCTATTGCCTTCACCTCCACTTTGTACTCCCGGCATCAGTTGCAGGGCTTTGATCACATCCACTTCACCTAGTAAAGCAGGGAGTCGTTTGATCTGTTGGATCGGTATGTTGACCGAGCTCATTTGCGAACGCTCTTGAATCTGTTCCCCGTTCTGGGAGGAGGTGACTTCAAAAGTGTCCAAAAGATAATCGGGCTTGAGGTCAAAGTTCAGCGTTGTGTTTTCTTTGAGGACAAAGGTGGCAACACCAACACCATAACCAATGAAAGAAACATTAATGGTGATACTGTCCGAACTGGCGGGCAAGGTCAAACTGTAGAAGCCATATACATTACTAGTGGTACCTTGATAGCTTTCAGGATCGAAGATGTTCGCCCCGATCAAAGCTTCACCTGAGCTGGCATCCCGTACATAACCGCTGATGGTATATTTCTGAGTTTTATTCTGAGCAAGCATACTATTGCCCATTGTCGGGCATAGTAAAAATATAGAGAGTACAAGCAAGTAATATTGTGAAAATCTCATATGGATTCAGTCAGTTTTCATGGATGCCTAAGATGGTGCTTAAAGCGAACTTAGAACAAATGTAATAGACAAGAGCATAACGAAAAAGCGACCGGTTTAGATGCTTTACTAAACGGGTCGCTTTGCTTAATAGAAGACAGATGGAGTATCTACTTCAATTTGTTTTTGATCTGCTTCATCAACTGTACCGTTTCTTCAAAAGGAAGATCACTTTCTTTAGCCAGTTGAATGGCTTTGCCTGCTGTTTCGTTCGCGCCTTTATAGTCGCCAGTTGCATACAACAAAGCAGCATAGGTGTCTAAATTGTAGTAGTTCTCATTCAGCTCAACAGACTTTTTAGCCCAGGTCAAAGCTTTGGATAGATCGCGCTCATTACCTTTTTCCTGTAAGTAGTACTCCCAGGCGGCATAGTTGAGCATATACCAATCTTCTTGTCCATCTGCATCACAAAAGGCTTCCGCGATGGCTTTGAACTTTTTCCATTCTCCCGCTCCTTGGTAATAGTTCATGGAGAGTTTGGCGGTCATCATATTCTGCTGATTCGGGAAACTTTGTCTCGTTAAGCCCAGTAGATCATTCAGCTTGGCTTCCTTTTTATCTTTACCCGCATTGAAAGCATGATGTGACAATACTTTACTGAATTTAGAAAGGGTGACTTCTTCCCCTTCTTCAGTTTGGTACTCATCCACTCTGCCCATCATATAGCGTAAAGAAGGCTCGTGATCATTCAAGGCACCGTTTAAAGCCAAGTTAAAAGTTTCTACAGGTATGGTGCCGTCTTCCAATGCGTACTTAGCCGCTTTTTGAACATAAGTCAAACCTTCATCATACTGGTTGGTTTTGTACAACAGAGCCGCATAGGTATCCGAATTATAATAAGTCTCTTCCAGAGTGACCGACTTTTTCGCCCAGCACAATGCTTGTTCCAATTGCTTGGGGTCATCTATATGTTCGTAGAAATTCCAAGCTACTTCATTTAATTTATTGCCGTTTTCGATATGGAAAGCAGGAACAGCTTCCATAGCTACATTGGCATAGTCATTCCAGTGATCCGTATTTTGATAAAACAGCATTTGAAGATTCGCTTTGATCGGTTTTGCTTCTTCGACAGCGTAATTATTATCAACCATTTCTAACGTAGCGTTGAAAGCATCATGATCATGATCTTTAGATGCTTTATAGACCTGATTGGTCAATACACTTGAAATGCGTTTGTTCACTCTCTTCTCGCCAAATTCTTTGATGAAACTATCTTTGTTCATCAACATATCCATAAAGGCGGGACCATTGGGGTCAGGATTTGTGGTGACCGTTAAATTGCGGATCTGAGAACGGTATTTCTTCTTCTTGCCAAATTCGGCGTAGAACTTATCCAATACTTTCGCGCTCAGATCTTGATCGAAAGCATTAAAAGCCGACATCGTTAAGTTGTAAAACAGATCAGCGTCTTTCTCGCCTTTCTCATATCTGTTTTTCAAAGTGAAATATTGCTGATCGGGATCCTTGCCACTCTCACCGAACATCAAGAATACTTGCGGGTTTTTAAAGCCCATGCTTTTGTGCAAAGGATTTCCCTTAGCATCTAAAAAGTAAAGGGTAGGGTAGCGGTCTATTCCGTATTTCTCAGCCACTTCCGGACCTTCCCCTTTTTCCATGTCTATCTTTATGTTCACGAAGTTTTTATTGTAAAACTCGCCAACCGCCTTATCAGGAAAGGTTTCTTTCATCAATTTCTTACAAGGGCCGCACCAAGAAGCATAGCCGTCCAAGAATACCAGTTTGCCTTCTTTTTCCGCTTTCGCCAAAGCTTCTTTTAAGGTACCGGTCTCGAACTGTATGCCCGTTTGATCTTGCGCGAATAAAGTGCCGCAGACCAAACTCAACACTAAGATCCAAGTTGATGTTTTAAGCATGATAGGTATTATGTTATGTTATGTTATGTGTAAATCAAGTCAATCTACTGATGTATAGTAAAACTATCGTCACCAAAGCAGGCAGTGCCTGAACGAAAAATATTTTCTTATCCGCGGTCATTGCGCCATAAATACCCGCTACGGCCACACAGCCTAAAAAGAAAAGCGCCACATTGGTATTCCACTGCATGTCTTTGATCAATAAACTCCAGATCAACCCTGCCGCAAGAAATCCATTGTACAAGCCTTGATTGGCAGCTAAGACTTTTGTCTGCCCGAAAAGCTCCTTGGGGAAATTACTAAATACTTTCCTCCCTCGGGTTTCCCAAGCGAACATTTCAAACCAAAGTATATAAATATGGAAAGCCGCGATGACCGCGATCAGTATTTCTATGGTGAGTGTCATCAGTTGGGTTGTTTATGCTTATTGCTTGTCAATATGTAGGCCGCATAGCCGCAATAAAAGCCTTTAAATCTTCCCTACAAGCACATTCGACATCGAGCAGGACATCTTATGTCTTACGTCTTGTGTCTTATGTCTAAAGGCGTCAGCCTTTAACTGCGGCTACCGGGCTATCCGTTAAAATTCCCCGTCTGTCTGCTGCTTCGCCGGCAGGCTTACAAAGAGCTTCACAAGGTCGCTTTTGTAAGCCGCCGCTCAGGGCGCATCCAGCCGGCTCATTACCACTCCTATCCCTTGCGGAGGATCATGCAATAAAGATAATCGCTATAATCACAGTGTACCACAATTGTAGAAGGTATTAACTGAATTTGACATTTTTAGGTCACTATCTCTCCGATTTTGTACATTGGAGGACTAAACCAACTTGCTGAACCTTTATGATCGCCCGTCTGATCAAACTACTGGTCTTATTGATCGTTCTGACCATCATGGCTTTTGTCATTGCTGCGAACTTCTTCGAACAATACTTAGAAGAAAAGTTCATCGAACGATTGAACGGCTATTTTTCTACAGAGCTGAAGATTCAAGATGACATCACATTTAGTGTGTTCAGTCATTTTCCCTCAGCGGCATTGACTTGCCGTAAGGTGAAGATCCAAGAAAGCCTCTCCAAAAGTAAACGTCATTTAATAGAGGCGGAAGAGCTGTCTTTTTTATTCCCCATGTTCGATGTTTTCAGTAGCAGCTATAATGTAGAGCGGATGCTGCTTAAAGACGCAACGATCAACTTAAGGGTAGATAAGGCTGGTAATGTGAATTATGATGTGGTGCAACAGCAAGACCAAGCAGGAGAAGGGAGTGATGAACTCAATGTTGATATCAATGAAGCCATTTTTGACAATGTGCTGCTCAAGTACATCGACCAGTCAACGAATACGGAAATAGAATCCAAAATTGAAAATGTGGTTTTCTCTGGCGACTTCGGCAGTGAGCAATATGACATGCATACTAAAGGTAAGCTCAATGTAACACACTGCTATATTGAAGACATCAACTATTTGCCCAAGAAAAACATCAGTTTAGATATGAAGCTGGGCGTTTTCCCGCTAAAATCCAAGTACGTATTTAAAGATTCCTTTGTAGACATTGCAGGTAATCGTTTCGATGTGAAGGGAGATTGGTCAGAAGGGAATGAACGGTCGAATATGGATCTCCAAATACAAGGCGATAAGCTAAAACTGGATGAACTCTTTGCCCTCTTACCTGCCGAATATGAAGAGCAGATCGGAAAGCTAAGGTCCAAAGGCGAACTGCGTTTTAAAGCGACCGCGAAGGGCGCGTACGGACCAGGCAGACAGCCCGCGATTAAAGTGGATTATTCTATTCAAAATGGACAATTGACGCACCCTGATTTGGATGAAGCTATCAAGCAGATCAATTTATCCGGCAGCTTTGATAATGGGGACGCCCGTTCCGCGAAAAGTTCGATACTGAATATGCCCGTTTGTTCTTTTCAGATCGGTGGAGAAAAGATCAGTACCTACTTGAAATTCACGGATCTAAAAGACCCTCGTATTGATGTGAGTGTTGATGGTAAACTACCGCTAAGAAGCATTAAAACGGCTCTGAAAAATCAAGCAGATTTAGATCGATTAAGTGGCACATTGACATTTGACAAACTTAGGCTTAAAGGCAGTTGGAATAATATGAAGATCGTTAATTCCCTTGCCTATCCTGAAGTCAGCGGTAAGCTTAGACTAGATAAGGTCGCCTTCAAACAAGAAGGGGAGTGGATAGACGATATTAGCGGGACGATCCACTTAAAGGATAAAGCCATTCAACTGGACCCTGTCAATGTGAAACTGAAAAAGTCTGACTTGAGAATTGATGGTACTATTGATCGTATCATGCCCGTCATTGCCATGAGCATGGCAGGTGATTCCGTCACATTCAAACGTCCGGTTGATCTGAACTTGAATGTGGCAGCCGAAAGAATCGATATACCAGAGATCACAAAGTACATCAACCCTAAACCACTAACAGACACTTTAGATGTAGAACAAGCGGAGGAAGAAGTGATAACAAGTACCAAACAAAGATATGCAACTGGAAGTTTAAATGTGAACCTTAATAGTGTTGAAAATGAGGAGTTTAAGTTAAATGATTTAAACGGAAAATTGAGCCTAACAGATCGTATTTTCAAGATCGATCAGTTGAATATGAAAATGGCGCAAGGAGACATCAACTTAAAAGGAGATTTCTTGATCACACATTATCGTCAACTCATCATTAAGCTATTTGTCACGACTACAGGTGTTGATATGGCTACTTTTCTTGAAGAAATGGATAACTTCGGTCAGGAGAGTTTGACCAGTAAAAATGTCAAAGGAACACTTGTTGCGAAGGCTTATCTGAAAGCCTATTTCAATAGCAAGCTGAAGCTGGACATGCCCCGTTTTAAAATGATAACCGACTTCAAATTAACGGATGGTGAGCTAATTGATTTTGAGCCACTAAGCGCCCTGTCCACTTTCGTTAAGCTGGATGAGTTGAAACGAGTTCGCTTCGCCACCCTTGAAAATCAGATCGAGATTCAGCATCAGAAAATGCGTATTCCAGCCATGTTCATTAATAGCAATGTGGCGAAATTGACTTTCTCAGGCTTGCATACTTTCGACAATAAGATCAACTACTATGTCAAGTTGAATTTGATGAATTTACTCTTAGGGAAGTTCAGAAAAAAGAACAAGCAGATCAAACCAGAAAAGGGGCAAAACGGATTGTTGAATTTGTATGTACACATGCAAGGAGACGCCTCTGAACCCAAGATCAAATACATGAAAAAGAAAGTGGTGAATCACCAATTGGAAAAGGATGCGGCACGACCAAAGACAGATCTGATGAAGATCTTTGAAAGAGAGTTCGGGAATTAGTTGGATGCTATGTTCTATTGTATTAATTTGTTTACAACAAGCATGCGCTTAATGATAACTTTGATGAGTGTTTTACTGTACTTGTCTTCTAAAAGAATTGTCTATGCGCTTGATTTTTACTTTCTCTTTATGTCTATTTACGGCTTTTGTATCCACCTTAAGCCATGCCCAACAACTCTACATTGAGGAAAACTTTGAAGATGATTTAAGCCTGCCGATAGTATTCGGAGGTGAAGAGTCCAACTATTGGACGGTTTCTGAACCTATTGGCGAAGATTTTTCGCAGGCTTACTCTCCTTCAAATGCAATGCTTTCTACTACGGCTGCACACTATGAAACAGACAATTGGTCTTATTTTGATATTGTGCTGGATGCTGAAAATGACCCTGATTTCCCGGGATGGTTAGGATGGGGAGTATGGATCAACTTTTGGCATAAGATTGATTCAGAGGTGGGCGTTGATGGAGGCTATATCACCTTTTCTTATGATGATGGTGAAACTTGGCTGAATGCTTTTGAAGAAGACCCGTACTCTTGTGAAGACGGATGGAGTGACCCTTCTTTATTCTATCAGGAAACAGACTTGCTTTTTAATGGAGAGCCAGGCTTTAGTGGTACATCTGACGATTGGATGTACGCAGAATACGTCAAAATTTGGCTGTTACCTGCTAAGACAAATTATGATAGTGAACCTCCTCTTAAAATGATCATTCGGTTCAATTTTATAAGTGACAGTAACGAAACTTTCCAAGAGGGCTGGATGATTGATGATTTGGCTTTGACATTCGAGTTTTCTTCAGGAATTTCCGATCAACCTCATACTAATGATTTGTTATACCCGAACCCTACGATCGGATCATACACTATCTTGAATGTAAGAAATATGTATTGTGATGATTGTTTAGTTCAGTTGTATCACACATCTGGTAAAATGGTAGAGCAATTTAATACTTCAGAACAGGAAGAAGTTACTATTTCAACACATGATTTAGTTGCGGGTACTTATGTATTGCAATTGTTAACCAAAGATGGTCAATTGTTATACACAGATAAGTTAGTTCATTTGAAATAAGTATTAAGCGGAGTGTTTCTTCAAGTATAGAACCGCTCCGCTTAAATTTTAATTAATTCATCAAGTTTTCAACTTCTTCTTTGCTAAGTCCGGTAATACGCACGACCTCTTAGGTTTCTAAATAAGAACAACCATTTATCGAGTTGGGTTTCAAGTTCTTTTAACTCCTTTGTGAATTTCGGTAACTCAATATAAACCGTTTTCCGTTCTGCGAGGGATAGGAGTGGTACTAAATGGGATAGATGGGGCGTGAGTGCCTGCTTGGCGGGGGCGGCCCAGAGGTAGCCACCGCCAAGTAGCGCAACGAACCCCCAGATAGCCCATTTTGTAGGAACGGATAGCCCGGACTGCGCAGTAAAAGGCTGGGGAGTATAATAGCGACTAGTGGCTTTTAGTTATATTGAGGTCGATTTTTACGGAAGGGGATTTTTGGCTCGCCTTTTATTGCGTAGGCGCAGCATGATGAATATATAGCCGCCTTGTTGTCCCCTGGATGAATTTGAACTCCTGTCTGCCATGAAATTATATGAACGGAAATTCGGACTGAAGGTCTTTATCGTGATCTTCGGTTTGCTGATAACGGTCGCCTCTTTGGTGTACAATTCTTATTTGGCATCTTCCTTAGCAGAGGAGGAAACGACCAAGATGAAGATCTTTACTGATGCCTATAATGAGTTAAATAGTGCCATCCGTGAGGTGCCGCCCAATTGCAGACCTTATACGATGGGTTGGTTTCCTTTTGTACAAAGGTTGACACAGTACAACAATACGATTCCTTTACTGGTGACGGACACCTTGGATAAGATCAGTTACTCGAGAAATTTCCCGGAAAATAGAAGTTTGAAGACGGATAGCATTTACTTTGATGGGCGACTGCAAGCGATGAAAGATCTGTATGACCCGATTACCATTTCTTACCGATTTAAGAATACGACCACCGGGGAATGGAATACATTGGCGCAGCGGGTGTACTATGATGAGAGCAGTATGCTGAAGCAGTTGCGTTGGTATCCGTATGTGCAGTTGGGCGTGATCGCTTGTTTTTTTGCTGTGTCTTATGTGGCTTTTAGTGCGGCGAGAAGGAGTGAACAGAATATGGTCTGGCTGGGCATGGCCAAGGAAACAGCACATCAATTGGGAACGCCTTTGTCCAGCATGGTGGGCTGGGTAGAGTTGTTGAAGGCAAGTGATGATGAAAGCGGGGAAGCGCAAATGGTAGGAGCGGAGCTGGAAAAGGATGTTAATAGATTAAAACTGATCGCCGACCGTTTTTCTAAGATCGGCTCTGAACCCAAATTGGAGCGCACTAACATCAACGAGACTTTGTGGAGTACGGTACGTTATGTGAAGCGCAGAGCGAGTTCGAAGATCAATTTTGATATTGACATTCCTAATGAGGTAGTGGAAGCACAGGTGAACCCAATTTTATTTGATTGGGTGATCGAGAATCTGCTTAAAAACGCATTAGATGCCATGGATGGCAAGGGAGAGATCGAAGTGCAGTTGATAGATGCGGGTAATGATATTCATATTGAGGTGAGCGATACGGGCAAGGGAATCCCCCGCTCTAAGTTCAGTACGGTTTTTCAACCAGGTTTTAGTACCAAACAAAGAGGTTGGGGCTTGGGCTTGTCTTTATCTAAACGGATCATGGAGAACTACCACAAAGGAAAGATCTATGTGCTGAGTTCTACTGTGGGCAAAGGCACTACTTTTAGG
Organism: Bacteroidota bacterium; assembly: GCA_020631675.1. Classification (GTDB taxonomy): domain Bacteria; phylum Bacteroidota; class Bacteroidia; order Chitinophagales; family UBA2359; genus JAHDGT01. The sequence goes on along the minus strand of JAHDGT010000071.1, from coordinate 3,559 downwards.
GTGGAGTTGCCTAAGCAGAGCCAGAGTGAAACTATAGTTTCCTAGCAGAAGAGTGTTTTTTAGTTAGAGGTCTTCACCCAAGTACTGCTTTGGTGTTGTTGATTGTTTTTGGACTGGAAGAAATAAACTCCATTGGCCCATTTACTACAGTGAATGATATTGCTGCCGGGTAAGGTCAGTTCGTTGTAGATGAGTTTTCCGTTTACATCCAATACTTTTACGGCTAATGCTGCTTCGGTATGATTGTAAAAAATGATGCTTTCTGTATTGTTCGTATTTGAAAGACCGAAACTGAAGAGTTCACGCTCATTTTCTTTAGCTTCCTCTATACTGGTGGACAATACCGTACAATCTGAAGGCCAAGGATCCAACTCTATACTTGGTCCGTCTTGATCTGGCATGAAGTGATCAAAAGCAGGGTGATCGGTAGGTATTCTTTGTGCCTTGAAGATCTCATTCAACCAGTAGAGTTCTTCGCCTTGTTCCATCGTACCCATGATCGTGACCGGGTTTACGAACTCCCAAAGTTTATTCCCCGATGTGTCCACTTCGCTAATGCGACCTCTACTTCCTTCACACATCAATACGTTTCCATTAGGCTGTATGTGCGCACTGGACAAGAATGCAGAGAAGAAATCGAAATCAGGTTCTTCTGGGTATACCCACGACAATTCTTCTGGTCCATAAGCTTCTCCTTCTTCTAAAGCATAAGTACCATCTTCAAGCAAAGGAGGCTCCAGGATTTCTACGGTAGAATAGCTAAATCCATTTACTCGCTCCCTACCATTGTGGAAATAGATCAATTTCCCCTCATGCGGATAGCCTTCCGGTATCCATTGTATGTCGTGCATAAAGGCGATTTTGCGGTCTAATTCTTCCCCTCTGTCGTAGTTGGACGGACTACCCCAGCGGTATAAAATCTCTCCGCCTTTACCTGTATTTCCTCCGCTATCACTCGCAGCCTCTTCAGAAGTGGTACTATGGTCAATGATGAAAAACTCATTGAAATATAGCGAGCTGATCGCGATCTGATCCAGCTCTTCGTTATAGTCGATCCCATTGGTATGCGCCCAGTCAGGATTAAAAGTTGTAGGTCCCCATTGATAGTTAATGTCGAATTTTCCTGGGTTATCAGCTATAACACCATAATTCTCTTTCTCTGGGTCAAAATCCTGGATCAAATGATCTTTCATATGCCACTCCCATACCACTTCATAATCGTTGGTGCCTATGGGTGTGATCTCCATAATGTGATCCATCCACAAACCTTGCGTACTTGTGATGCTCGGATCTCTGCCTAAGCCATCCAATTCAAAAGCGGACACATACTCCCAAGCAATGAAAAGTATATTACCATTGGGCATGATCTCAATATCATGATGCTGCTGGTGGAAAGGCGTATTGTACTCCATCTTCCACAAAAGTGTACCATCCCAGTCAATATGCAGTATCTCACCACCAAAACCACCCGTAGTGCCGAAGAGTACTTCAGTAGATTTTTGTGCGCGGTAAATGCTTCCATCATCATTCAAATAGGTCATCATACCTGGTCTGGAATCTCCTGGCCAAATATGGGCGACCTTACCACAATTGTCAATCAAATAAGTGTTGAAGCTATACAGCGGAACAAACATCGTATAGGCATCACTTGCCCCTTCTTCAAAATTCAGTACGCCAACAGTCTGCTCTTGCGCCAAAGTGAATGAAGATAGGAATAAGCCCAAGTACAAAAGGAATAAGGTTACGATCTTATGAATAGACATGAATGATTGAGTTAAATGAAATCAAGCGAAAAAGCGTGCGTTAAAAAATAGAAACCTTCTTCGTAATAGGTGTACGATCTCCCTGCACCACCATCAAATAAACACCTGCCTGCCACTGTCGGATATCTATGTTTTCATACAAAGAATAAGCAGATAAACCTTGGTGCACACACCTACCTTGTAGGTCGTAAAAATGGATCTGCTTAATGTCGTAAGTCTTAAAATCCAAGCGCAATATATCGTCGCTTGTTTGCTGCCACAACACATAATCAGTCTCCGAAAGCAAGTCCGCTTCATCTAAGTCATCAGTACTCACAGGCACCTCACAATCAGACTGCAAAGGATCCAACTCCACTGGCTGCGGATCATCAGGAAGTTCTAAAAGCGCGAAAGCTGGATGATCCAATGGATATTTATTATAGCGGAAAACCGGATTCTGTTCAGGTGTCTGCCCTTGACTTAATATGTTGCCGTTCTGTACGGGACTCACGTACTCCCAAACGATCTCCCCCTCATAAGTCACTTCCAACAAATGCCCTTGGTTGCCTTCACAAAAAATGGTATTCCCATTCCACAAACGCTCGCTCCCAGAAATATTGGGAGAGTAAAGATCGAAATCGGGTTCTTCAGGGTACGTCCAACTCAACTCATCAGGACCATAAGCCTGCCCCGGAAACAGATCATAAGTGCCCATGCTATTCAGTGGAGGATCGATCACATCAGAAGAAGAGTAGCCGCCTTCTGGTCTGCCCTGACCATTATTAAAAATCATGATCTTCCCTTCATCCGGGTATCCTTCAGGGATCCAACGGGCATCATGCTGACCGAATAATTTCACGTCTTGTTCTGTACCGGTATTATAAGCCTGAGGGTTGCCCCAACGGTATAAAATATTACCGCCCATGCCACTATTACCTCCCGTACCGCCTGCGGCTTCTTCAGTAGTCGTGCTATGATCAATGACCCATATCTCATCTATCGCTCGCAAGCTGATCACGATCTGATCCAAGTCCGCATTATAGGCAACACTGTTAGCATGTAACCAATCCGCACTGGCGGCATTCGCTCCAGTGTTCGCTGTATAATTTATATCCATTAACTCCGGATGTTCTTCAACCACCCCATAATTATCCTTCGTAGGGTCAAAATCCTGAATCAAATGATCCTTCACATGCCAAGACCAAACCTCTTCAAAGTCATCACCCGCATTAGGCTGGATCTCCACGATCTTCTCCGGCCAAATACCCGCCTCCGTCAATATAGCAGGATCGCGCCCCATCTGTAAGGCTTCCGCCTCGCTCACTAACTCCCAAGCTAAAATCAAAATATTTCCATTCGGAAGCACCTCAATATCATGATGCTGATGGTAAGCAGGAGTAGAGTAATCTACCTTCCATTCCTGCGTGCCATCCCAAGCGATCTTCACGATCTCTCCACCAATACCGCCTCCTTCAAAATCGGTATCTCCCAGATCCTTCTGCGTCCTGATAATAGAACCATCCTCCTGCAAATAAACCGAGTTGCCCGGACGGTCATCACCTTCCCATACATGCATCACCCGCCCGCAATTGTCCAATAAATAGGTATCATGACTGGGCAAAGGCGCCATTAATACATAGCCCTCCGCCGCCAGTTCGGGGTCATACTCCAATAAACCTACGGTTTGTGCTTGTAAGAAAGCTGCCTGTGTATAAAGCAAAGCGATCATACTAAAGGCAAATGAGTTGAAGTGAAGTTTCATATCTTCCTTATTAGGTGATGAACTCGAAAGATAAGCATATCTACATTCATCAGGG
>JAHDGT010000070.1 GCA_020631675.1 Bacteroidota bacterium | reverse complement strand
GGCGTACAATGAGCTTCGCGAGGTCGCTATCGTACGCCGCCGCTCAGGGCGCATCCAGTGCAGCCCATACCGCTCCTATCCCTCGCAGATTTGAACAACTTCCCACCTGCGAGGGATAGGAGTGGAAATGAAGCCGCTAAGGAGCGCCCTGAGCGGCGGGCTAAAAAGGCGGCCCAGAGGTAGCCATTTTTAGCCCTGCCAGCGAAGCAGCGAACAGCGGCTGAATTGCAACGGATAGCCCGGCCCCACAAAAAAACGGGAACCAATTAAGCAAGTCATTGCTATTGGTTCCCGTTTTTTTGTGGGGCGCAGCCTAGTGAAAGATGAATTTCTAAGCCTCAGCCTTAGTCTCAGCTTCTATTTCTACCCCTTCTTTTTCTTCACGCCACCATTGAACGATCGCGCCGATCAAGAACAAAGACATGATCGCAGAACAGGCGTAAGACACCATTTCTCCTGTTTTAACGCTCGCGGGCGCAAACTCGAAACGAATCTTATGTTTACCTGCGGGTACTTTCAAAGCGCGTAATAAATAGTTGGCGCGAATGTGATCCACAGGAGCATCGTCTATATAGGCTTTCCAGCCTTTGGTGTAGTGTATCTCTGAGAAGACGGCTAAAGACTCGCTGGTGGCATCCGACTCATACTCCATTTTATCGGGGTGATAAGACGTAAGCTTGATCGTGCCGAGCTGAATAGGAATGCTATCGTTGGCATTGCCCTTAGATAAACCAGCTACATAATCACTATAACGATCATCCACGATCGCTTGATTGGGCTGTAGTCCTTTCAGCGCATCCATCTCTGCTTGTGCGCCAGACACCTGCTTGATGTCGCTCACAAGCCAAGCATTGCCCCTTGCGCCCGGATTGCGCTGTGCCGACAGTTGACCACCTTGCGAGGGCACGATGATGTATTTGGTGTTGAGCATATTGAGCACGGCTTCGTTCTCTTTACCTCGTACCAGATGGTTCTCGATCAGATCTTGGTAGCGGCTCAATTTAGCCCCGTGGTAACCGCCAATGGATTTGTGGTGATAAGAAGTAGCTCCGTCACTAACAATGCCCTTGGCCAGATTATATACTCGGAAATGTGGATCCGTGTCTTGCTTGATGGATTTATCAGCAGCACTTTCGGTAAATGCTTTTTCTGCTTTTTTGGTACTCACGAAATCATCGTGATTCAAATAACGCCAGTCAACCTGCGCTAAGTCGAAGAACGACAAAACCCCTACCACAGCGATAACGATCATTTCTTTGACCTTACCGGTCATATACGCCCAAATAGCACCCCCACTTAATAGAATCAAAATCAAAGAACGAATGGAGTCCATGCGCAACATTCGTTGACGTTCTTCAATAAAAGGCGCAGGAAGCTGTTGCAAGCCTTTAAAGCTGAACATATTTCCACCAAAGAGAATGAAGGCCAATAAGATCGCTACCAATACCCCTAAGCTGATGTACAAGGCGGTTTTGGCCCGCTTGGGGTCTATTTTACCCGTAAAGAGTTGATGTAGCGTATAAATACCCAATAAAGGCATGGTCAACTGTGCGATGATCAAGGTCATAGAAGGCACCCTGAATTTATCGTGCATGGGGAAGTTGTTGAACAAAAATTCATTTAGACCGATATGATTACCCCAAGCCAGTACGATGGACATGATCGTAGCGGCTAAAGTCCACCATTTCAAAGGACCGCTCAAGGCTATACAGCCGAACAAGAATAGGAAACAGACGATTGCCCCATGATAGATCGGTCCACCTGTGAATTGAATGTCTCCCCAATACAAGGGGGCGGTCTTAGTAGGATAACCGCTTTGGCGCATGATCGTCTTGATCTCTTTGTTGTTATGCGGTTCCATATTAGACCCGCCCATGAAGCGAGGTACTAAGAGGGTAAAAGTTTCAGCTATGCCATAGCTCCAGCCGTCATAAGCGTATTTGTATTCTAGACCGCCTTCACCCACATCTCCTGATTTGGCTTCTAAGGCAGAACCTCCCCGCATACTCTCTTGACCGTATTCATAGGTGGTCATTAAGCGAGTGGCACTGGTGCCTACGCCCAATAAGAAGATCAGCACCAAAAGAGCAGAGCTTTTAATAAAGTAGGGCAGCTCGTTCTTTTGTATAGCTTGAACGAAATGGGCAATGCCCAAAGCGATCAAGGTGAGTAGCATATAGTAAGAGATCTGTGGGTGATTAGATCCTAGCTGTAAAATGAAGCTGAAGCCGGTCAGTGCGGCTCCCTTCCATAAATGCCCTTTGTAGGTGAGTAGGACACCCGCTATGGTAGGTGCCATGAAGGCCATGGCGAAGGCTTTGGTAATGTGCCCAGCCTCTATGATCAGCATATTATAGGTGGCGAAGGTATAGCAAAGTGCCCCTATGGTGCTGAGCCAGGGTGATACGCCTAAAACGACCAATAAGATGTAAAAACCGACCAACATGGCGATCAGTATATCGGCACGTTTCGGTAAGATCTTCAAAACCGTTCTCCCGATTTTGTTCAGGAAATTGCCATTGGTATCCATGGCGATCTGATAGGCGGGCATACCACTGAACGCACCATTGGTCCACAATGGCGTTTTACCAGTAGCCTCCTTATATTCTCGCCCTTCTTGGCTCATTCCCTTCCAGTTGGTGATATCACCCATTTGTATTTGCTTGCCACTCATCAGCGGGGCAAAATAGGCGAGGGTGACCACCAAAAATACGATCAAACTGATCATATGGGGCATGAGTCGGCGCATCCAGTCGTTCGTGTTCATAGTATTGTATCGGGCTAGGATTTTGCTATTTACAAACAGCTGCCAAGCTGTTCAAGGCACAATTTACGAACTATAGGTCGTAATCAAGTATTCGCACAAATTTTACCAGCATGAGTATTTGGCGACTGTTTTCACTTCTCTGCAAAGTCTTATGCTTTTCATCTTGAGTCTTATGTCTGATCTAAATACCTTTGCGCTATGTTTACAGGAATCATAGAAACCATCGGAGAGGTGGTCAATTTACGAGAAGAGGGCACGAACCTGCACATAGGTATTCGCTCTGCTATCTCTAAGGAGTTGAAAGTGGATCAGAGCGTGTCTCATAATGGGGTTTGCTTAACGGTTACTCAACTCAGCAAAGAAGAGCACTGGCACGATGTGACCGCGATCAAAGAAACCTTGGATCTGACCAATTTAGGGGAGTTGAAAGTAGGTGACATCGTGAACTTAGAGCGTTGTATGCCTGCCAATGGCCGCTTTGACGGACACATCGTGCAAGGGCATGTGGACGGGGTGGCTACTTGTACCAAAATAGAGGAAGTAGGCGGAAGTTGGTATTTCTCTTTTGCTTTTGAAGCTGCGGATGACAGATTACTGGTCCCCAAAGGTTCAATTTGTGTGGATGGTACCAGCCTTACGGTGGTCAACCCTACGGAGAACAGCTTTCAAGTTGCTATCATTCCTTATACCTATGAGCATACCAGATTTGGTCGCTATAAAGAAGGAGATACTGTCAATTTGGAGTTTGACATTCTGGGCAAGTATATCGCAGCCATGTATGCGCGAAGGGAGAAATAGTGTAATTTTGAGTACCTATAATCGATCCAACCTATTATTATGATCTTTCTAGACTTTGAACGGCCAATAGCTGATATCTATGATCGCATTGTTCAGCTTGAAGAAATCGGTAATGCCGAGGATATTGATGTTTCTCCGGCCATTGCTGAGTTAAAAGAAAAGCTAGAGCAGAAAAAGCAAGAAATTTACGGTACACTGAGTCGCTGGCAAAAAGTACAATTGTCGCGGCATCCGGAACGTCCTTATACCCTTTTTTACATTGAGAATATGTGTAGCTCTTTCACGGAGTTACATGGTGATCGCCAGCATGGGGATGACAAAGCCATCGTAGGTGGCTTCGGAAGCTTAGATGGCCGTTCTGTCATGATGATCGGACACCAGAAGGGCGTAGATACCAAAAGCAGGCAATACCGCAACTTCGGTATGGCCAACCCGGAAGGGTACCGCAAAGCCTTGCGCCTGATGAAACTGGCGGAGAAATTCAATAAGCCGATCATCTGCTTAATAGATACTCCTGGTGCTTATCCGGGTATAGAAGCAGAGCAACGCGGGCAAGCGGAAGCGATCGCTCGTAATCTGTATGAGATGGTCAATTTGAAAGTGCCGATCATCTGTGCGGTCATTGGTGAAGGGGCAAGTGGTGGTGCCTTGGGCATAGGCGTTGGCAATCGCATCTTGATGTTGGAAAACACTTGGTATTCTGTCATTTCTCCTGAGTCTTGCTCGTCTATTTTGTGGGGCAATTGGGAACACAAAGAACAGGCCGCGGAACAGCTTCAGCTTACTGCTGAGGATATGAAACGTTTCGGATTGGTGGATACCATTGTGCCAGAACCTTTGGGTGGGGCGCATCACGATGCGCTACTGATGGCGGATACGCTGAAAAATCAGTTGATCGCCACATTGGATGAACTTGCTGAGCTGAGTGATAATGAGCTTCGTGACCAACGAATCAACAAGTTTTCGAGCATGGGGCATTATGAGGTGATGAGTTAGAAGGGGCTTAGCAGTCAAAAAAAGTTAAAACGGTTTTTTTCTACTATTTAATTAGATTATAGGTTCGACCTTCGTGACATGAGTAATTTACCTGTACCTGTAGAACCCGAAAAATCCAAGAAAAAATCAGGCTTCTCTCTCCCCCCTTTTGCCAGTTATTTTTTTCAAGGTATACTACTGATCGCACCGGTCTTACTGACTTTCTATGTGATCTATTGGATCATTGCTTTCATTGATTCTCTAGTGCCTGCCCCTATTCCGGGTTTGGGACTTCTGATTTTTTTGGTAGCGGTTACCATAATCGGTTTTTTGAGCAATAACTTTCTGATCCGACCGCTGTTTGAACGTGCGGAGGGCATCATTACACGTTTGCCGCTGGCCAATATCATTTATACCTCGCTGAAGGATTTATTCTCCGCATTTGTCAGTGAGAAAAAGAAATTTGATCAGCCGGTTTTAGTGGTATTTAATAAGCAAAGCGGCTTAAAGAAAATGGGCTTTATTACGCAGGAGGATGTGAGTGATTTAGGGTTAGAGGGACATGCGGCAGTGTACTTTCCGCACTCCTACAATTTTAGCGGCAACCTGTACATCGTGCCCAAAGAGAACATCATACCGCTGCCGAATCTATCTGCTACTGAGGCAATGAAATTCATTGTTTCTGGCGGGGTCACAGCAGTGAATCCACTTGAGCTGCCTGAAGGGGAACTCAAAAACTCTTCTATAAAACCTAAAGAGCAATAACTTTAAGCTAACTCAATAACAAGTAAGCACAAAAAAAGCGCAGCTATCAGCTGCGCTTTTTTTGTGCTTACTTCACTTACTTGTTTTCTGCGATGGCTTCTTTTATCACTTCGATCATAGCCAAGCTGCGTTTGTCTCCTGGCAAGAGTTGTAGCCTCTTTTCAAAATTGGCAAGTGCGGCTTGGAAGTTCCCTAGTTTGAACTGGCATTCCCCTAAGGAGTCGTACACGATATCTTCTTGAGGGAATAGATTTTTATTTTTCTCTAAGATCAAACGAGCGTTTTCAGGATCCATTCTTTCGTCCATTAAAGAGCGTCCGAGGGTATTCAAAGTCCATACTGCATCTATCTTCAGTTGTTTTTCCGTTAGAATAGCATCTAGGTTCTGAACAACATAATCTGTACCTTGCTCATCCAGCTCTTGAGATAATAAGAAGGCAATAGGGTCTATAGGAACAAGGAAATCATCATCGAAAATGGCTTTTTCCAGAGCGTCACAGACTTCAGCAGCACGTTCATCATAGTAATTAGATAAAACGACAAGAGAATAACCTTTGTCTGAATAATATCTATAGTCCGTACTCAGTCCATCCATAGAACCATTCTGGAAGAATACTTGCCCAGTTTTATCATTCTCTTTCATTTTCCAGCCATAGCCATAACCATAAGCTGTGTTCGGATTCAATTCTGAAGCATAATCGGTTAGCATCACATCGCGAGAATCCATTGACACCAGCCTTGAGCTATTGAAGAATGCGGTCTCGAATTTAAGCATATCTAAAACATTGACATAGAGCGCATCATCTCCATATGGGAAAGCACCGAAAGCTTGGGGTGCGATCAAAGGATCTGACTCGTCAGTGAAGTTATAACCTACAGCTCGGTTGGCTACTGTCTCATCCCAAAAGAAAAGACCGATGTTTTCAGAGTTGATGGGCTCTAACAGCTTTTTTTCGATGTATTCTTGAAAGCTCAAGCCAGATGTACGCTCAACGATCGCCCCTAGTAAAACATAGGCGGAATTACTCTCTTCATGTACACTGGTATTACATTCTCCTGTATGTTTAGCAATGATACTTACCAAGTCATCAATTGAACGCATATCTTTATAGGCTGCGTGATAGTCCATAGAAGTGTAATAGTCGGGCACACCACCTGTTTCGGTCAATAAGTGGTGAATGGTCAGCTCTCCCATTTCAACAGGCAAGTCCGGTAAATACATTTTGATCGGACTGTAGATATTGATTTTGCCTTTTTCGGCCAACTGCATGATCGCGGTGGCAGTAAAACAACGAGTAATACCAAAGCCATTGTACTTAGCCGTCAGTGAATTGGGAATGCGATAATCGAAATTGGCAAAGCCAGAGGCGAACTTATAGAGTGGCTCCCCATTGCGGGCAATGATGACTACGCCTGAGAATTTTTTCAGGGAGGCGTAGCCTCTTAAAACATTCTGTGCTTTGATGAGCTTTGTCTTCTCTGCACGTGTTACTCTGATTTTTCCGCTATCATCCGCAAAGCCTCCAGGCTGTGCATGGACTAAAGTCGGCAAGACAAAGGAAAGCGTCAGGCATAAAACGAAAAAGACAGATACTTTTTGCTTGAGTGGTTGGTAAAGATTCAACATATCGCTTACTGATTTGACAGAATTCGAGTATAGGGTTTCAATAAAGATAAGTGTTCACGGACATATTGCTCTGGAATCGGAACAGTAAGGTGAATTAAAGCAGTAAGTGGTAGGACAATGTATAAGAAAAGCGACATCTTCCGTTCGGGAAAATGTCGCTTGGGGTAGGGGCAGTTAGGAGGTTTTGAGAACTGCCTATTGCGAAGATAGAAAAATTAATCGCTCTGAGGTAGCTGTTTCGCTATTTGATCACCAGCTTTTCCTGATGCAATGGTATTCCATTATCGTAAACCGCTAAAATGTACATGCCTGTACTTAGGTGTGAAATGCTCATGCTACCAGCACTAGCGTAAACCCCCTGTACCATGCGACCTTTAAGATCGATCAAATAAACGTGCGCTGCGGGTGAGGCTTGGAAGGCTTCGTCCACATCGAAAAACAACTCCTGTGCTGTTGTGGCACGGAGAATGGATGTAGGAAGACGATCAAGTTCTTCAATACCAACGCAATAGTCTACGGTAACTTCTGTGGTGCTGGTTTCTGTATCTCCTACAATGCCCACAACTGTTAAAGTAGCTTCATAAGTACCTGGTAAGAGGTAAGTGTGTACGGGTTCTGCCTCTGAGCTGCTATTCCCGTCACCGAAATCCCAAGTGTAGGTGGCTCCGTTTTCAGAGAAATTATTGAAGGTGACTTCCAGACAGTTCGCATCAGGAAAAAAGCCGGCACTTACCGGACATTCAACCGTTACTTGTTGGGAAATGCTTTCTTCGTCGCCAGTAATTCCGGTAGCGGTTAAGCTTACTGTGTAAATACCTTCTTCGGCATAAGTGTGTACGGGTGATTCTTCTGTACTGGTGTTACCATCACCGAAGTCCCATACATAGCTGGCACCATTCTCTGTGTTATTAAAGAAGGTTACGTCCAAGCACTCATTATTCGGGAAGTAAGCAGCAGATACCGGACATTCAACATTCACATCTTGGGTGAGGGTGAGCGTATCTCCTGTGAGGGCGATCGCGGTAAGGGTGATGGTATAATCCCCTTCATCCTCATAGGTATGTTCAGGCTGGAATAAGCCGCTAGTAGGGCTCCCGTCACCGAAATCCCATTCGTAGCTATAAACGAACTCGCTATTGTTAAATGTGGAAACCGTTAAACAGCTATTGTCTGTTTGAAAGGCGATGATACCATCTTCTGGAGTGTCTATATACTCAATAGAAGTAACGGTAGTTGTTCCTAAGAGATTCTGCACACTGACATTTGCCAATGGGTAGCCGAAACCTTTACCCACATAGCGGTAGGTTTCCGTTATGATCGTGGTGTCAGGAAGTGGGATCAGGTCAATGCCCAAGTCGAAGCCCACTGCACTTACTTCGTGATAACGAAGTACCTCATAAGAACCAGAAGGCAATTCTAAAGTACCATAGGCATCTGGCGTGATGGTTTTTTCTACGGAAAGAGTGGCTACAATAGGAATGGGTAATAGGTCTATCTCAATTGGAATAGAGTACTCTGCATCATTTTCAATAGACTCACCGAAATCTTCGGAGGTTAGATAGATATCCGGCGGACTCGCATTGAAAGTAAGGTCTTCTAAAGAGAAAAAGCCTACATCTAAATCCGTTACTAAACCAATGGTGAAGATATTTCCAGAAGCACTATTGATACCATAGTAAGCTGTACCGACAAAGTCTGTAGGCACGCCACCATCTCCACCCGGAAGAAGGTCGCCCAAGTTGATGCCCAATAGATCGAGAAAATCATCTGTACGAGCCATGTCACTCAACGGGTAATCATCTCCCCAAGGGGTGTCTCCAGGGTTCTTGAACTCTACCACTTGAGTGGTGTCCGCGATCAGACCGGTGAAGTCCCAGACTTGTTCTTCATCACTGGCTTCTCCTAAGAAGATATCAGGCGTGCCGGCAATGGAAACGGCTTGTACTTTACCCATGCTGGGCAGATCGTCGAGTGTTACATCGAGCTGTGCCGTGGCATTTTGGAAAAAGCCAAATGAAAGAACGAGCAGCATAGTTAGTGCTTTGCACCACTTGCTTGCTTGTTTTGTAAAATGAAGCATGTGTATAATTACTTTAGGTTAGCTTGATAAATTGGAGGTGGGCACATTCAAAACTGGCCTCGCACAAGGGATAGGAGTGGTAATGAAGCCGCTGAATGCGCCCTGTTTGGCGGTGTAAAAAGGCGGCCCAGAGGTAGCCATTTTTACGCCTGCCAAACAGCAGCAGGCAGGGGCTGAATTTTAACGGATAGCCCGACCCCGCAGTAAAAAGGGGCAGGAATCGTACAGACGCCCTACACGGGCGTCTCCTTTGCCGCACCAATAAAATATACCTACAATAGCACAATACCCCCTTTTTATTGCGGGGATGTGCCATGAATACCGAGATAAAACAAATATACAGAAATACAGCAGTGAACGATTCAAATAGCGCAAATTAAATGTACGCATTGCTTTATGGTGGACATAAAAAAGCCGCTTAACTGCTGAACAGTAAGCGGCTATAAACCATTAAGTTTTTGAGTTTAAAGTTTAATTACCAAAGCTCGGTCTTCTCTCCTTTTTTGCTTGTGGACGGACGGCGTACGCTGCTGCCGCTACCTGAAAAGAAACGCCCTAAGCCCCAACGGAACAACAAGAAGATCGCGGTGAATAGGAATAGCAATTGCAAACCAGAGCCGCGGATCACATACCAAATGCGCGTTTTCTGGATCAGTAGGATGACCAAGAAGGTCATGAGCACCATGGTTAATAAACCGGGTATTTTATTGAAACCGGGAATGCCATCTAAATCAACATCCTGACGGATCACGAAGATGCTTGCCACCATGGAAATGATCGGCAAGAAGTAGGTCATGACATTTAGGTCTACCAAGCTGCCACCACGAACAAATAATAAGGTGTAAACCACCATGATGAAGGCGAGCATGCCAGGCACACAAGCTAAATAAACCAGAGCAGAATAGACATAGCACCAAGGCGAGTCATATCGTTCTTCTTCTTCTGTAAGCGCACCGAGAACAAAAGCGGTCAGAGGTACTAAAATGAAGAATATGAGGATGGCGGTAGGACTTACCGCATTGCTTTCGAATAGTTCTTGTAAAGTCATAAACGTTGATAGTCGAGACAAAAATGAAAGGCACGTACAAGCCTGTAATTATCGTGCCGATATTGGAGTTATGGATGGTGAAAAACGTTTTTTCACAAAAGTCCATACATACTATCCTGAGACGTTGAAAAAAGGGTGTTAGTCACAGCTTTACCTGCTTTTATCAGCTAAGACGGAGGTATATTTTTTGAGACTGCGCAAGAGCAGCAAAATCACTCCGCTAAAGACCAATAAGCCTTGCCAAAAAGGGTCTAAATGCCATTGTTGCTCAAAGATGTAATTGCTGCTCAAATTGACGAAGGCCAAAGAGAAAGCCACAGCGAAAAAGGAAGAGTATTCCCTTCTGAATACCGCTTTCCAATCAAAGCTAGTGGGTTTGGGCGTCCAGTTTTTAAAAGAAGGGAAAAAGGGAGGTGTTTTTGCTGCCCAGACTTCATACGCTTGCCCGAATTTATTGAGCAGAAAAGCCTCTTCGGCCATCATGATACGCTCGTAGTAAAGCCAGTAGATGAGTAGGAATAAAATAGAGAACCACCAGACAGGAACATAGAGGGCGATGCCCCACCACATGAAAAAGTTGCCCAGATATAGGGGGTGCCTTACCGCCGAGTAAATGCCTTCGGTATTGAGGCTTTCGGCTTTTTGTTTCGCCCTGTTTCTACCTGAGGTGCCTCTGGCCGCATAACCGATGGTATAGGCGCGTATGAATTGACCGAAGTAACAAACACCCAAACAGACCCAGCCCCACCAAAGCGGATAGTCTTGGTAGGCGGCTAAGTGTTTACTGGCGAACATCACCCCCAATGCGAAAAGGAAGAGCAAGATAGGCAGCTGTCCGCGCCACTTGAATAAGCGTCCTCCTATTTGTTCTAATTCGTGTTTTAACAAGGTACGGTAAGGTCTTAGTTTTCGCTGATACTTATCTGTTCAAAACGGTTCGGGTAGTCGGTAATTATGCCGTCCACCCCCATGCGGATCAAGCGGCGCATGTCATCTACTTCATTCACGGTCCATGTCACTACGCGCATCCCATGTTTATGGGCTTTCTCAATGGTGCTGTTCGAGATCAACTTGAAGTAAGGCGCGTACACATCAGGCGTAAAACCTAAGCTTTTGATATTGTAATCCAAGCCACGGGTATTATCCACCAATAAAGACAACTTCAAATGCGGGGCTGCTTCTTTCATGGCGCGAACAATATTGGGGTCAAAAGACTGTACCACACATTGTTCAGCAATGCCTAAAGCTTTGATCTCTTTTGCCACCAGCTTGGCGAACACTTTGGGTTCTGGATTCACTAGACCGTAGCCGTCTTTACCGTCTTTGTACGACTTCAATTCAATATTGTAGTGGATCGGAGGCGTATTGTTCTGCTTGCTGTGGTTTTCGCAATAGGCTACCATTTCCTTGAAGCTGGGCTTATAGCTTGGAATGGCTTTCTGTTCCGGATATTTCTCATTGCCTCTTTTACCACAGTCGTAAGTCTTGATCGAGTCGTAAGGCATCTGAAACAAGAGGTGGTTCATTTGCTCCTCTTCTGTGATTGCTCGTCCATCCGGGTGAGAGCAAAAAAGATGATTCATCCACCCTTCGTGGCTGAGCACCAACTGTTCGTCTTTGCTCACCACCAGATCAAACTCAAATGCATAAACACCAAGGTCAAAGCAAGCTTGAAAAGAGGGTAGCGTATTCTCCGGAGCCAGTCCTCTTGCGCCGCGATGCCCTTGGAAGCTTACTCGTTTTTTAGCTGCTTCCCATTCTTCGCTCGATAGCGGATCCGCATCCGTGCGCAAGCGATCCGTAAAGTGAAAAGCCAATTTGGCCAGACCACTGAAAATGAGTACAGAAAGTAATAAGCGTTTGACGTTCATGCTAAATTGGGGTTGTAGAAGCTACGATTCATAAAAAAACCTCCTATTCAACGAGTTTTTAATCGTGAATAGGAGGTTGTTCTCTATGGATCATTAATTAATGCACATGAGACAGAGACGAGAACATCAACCGAGCTGCTTCCTCGCGTTCTTGATATAGCTTTCTATGGCCATGGTCATAGATGGAAGGCCTGGTTGAGGGGCTTCCACATCTAAACGCAATTCGTAGTCAGTAGCGGTCTTAGCTGTAGTAGGTCCGAAAACCGCGATTCGAGTTTCATTTTGTTTGAACTCGGGGAAGTTGGTGTAAAGCGATTTCAACCCTAGCGGACTGAAGAACACGATCATATCATAGAAGATGTTCTCCAAGTCAGAAAGATCGGAAGCCACTGTTTGATAAATAGGTGCTTCTGACCATTTAAAGCCATTTTCACTCAAGAAGTTAGGGATGTCATCCTTTCGGTTAGTCGCACAAGGAAAAAGAAAAGTCTCTTTATCCTTATGTTTTTTCATCACATCCTTCAAGCCATTCAAAGTACCCTGCTTGCCAAAAAAAACTTTGCGTTTACGGTACTGAATGAATTTTTGCAAGTACAATGCGATCGCCTCAGAAGAACAGAAGTATTTCATGTCAGACGACATGGTGATACGAAGGTCTTCACAAATGGCGAAGAAATGTGTGATGGAGTTGCGACTGGTAAATATCACCGCCGTATGATCCTGAGGATTTACCTTATACTTGCGAAACTGCTTAACAGGTACGCTTTCCACTTGTATGAACTTGCGGAAATCGACTTTCACATCATACTTCTCCGCTAAAGAAAAGTAAGGTGATTTCGCATTAGAAGGCTTTGGCTGAGAGATTAGGATCGACTTTACATCCTTGATCAAAGGTTCACTCACGATAAGAGTCATATAGAGAGTTCAAGGTACAAAGATCACGCAGCACCGAATTGATCGAACAATAATTTGCTGATAATCAACAAGGGTGCGATTTCGAGGGTGCAAAGGTACACAAAAAAGTGGAACTTATATCTCATTATGATAGGACGCGCTATAAACAACCCTTTATAGGCGCGATACGCAATAAAAACAAGTGTCATGCATACGATCACAATAGCAGAAAGCTGAGCCAAGCCCGTATAACCATAAGCCAACAGCCAAGTAAAAGGGGCAATTAAAATACTGAGGATCACATAGATAAGGTCTATGTTGAACTGATAAAAAGAAATCGTCGTACCAAAAGGCAACAAAGTAGCAATCGCCTTGGTCAATAAGCGTTTGGCGATATGAAAGATAGCTACCGAGGAGGCTAAGATCCCGAACAAAACAAAAGGATACAGATCAGACAAGCCGGGCACAAAAAGTACCTTTCTCAATATTAAAAAAAGCACCGTGGCGAATATCAATACCATATTGATATTAAGTAACCAATGCATAATAGGAGCTTGCCACCTCGGATCCTCAAAAAACTGCCGCGCCATGTTCACATTCGTCAAAGAACGCAGCAAACCCTCGAAATGAGAAGGATAACGCTGCTTCACGAAGATGAAAATACCACTGATCAACAGAAATAAATAAAAAACAAAAGTATCATCTTTGGGCGGACGTTCAATGCCCGCAGCTAAATCGTTAAGCGTTGTACCCCCCTGCTGCGCGGACATCAACAGAGAATGAAACAAGCCGAAAAGAAATAGCCCGACCACCGGCAGCATTTGTCTAATGCCCCGCCAACCCATAAAATGATCTATTCGCTTAACTTTACCCATCAGAATCCAAAAGTAATGATTTACACCTACGCTCCCACTAAAAAACACAAACAAGAATGAAAAACATCACCCTATACACCGTTCTATTGCTATGTCTCGCTTCAATTGCCGCATGCAGCGATTTCGAAACCCAAAGAGAACAAGATGAACGCTTGATCGAAGAGTACATCACCGAGAACAATCTCGATGCCCAAGAAACCACCGGAGGCGTATACTATGTCGTAGAAGAAGAAGGCAATGGTGAGTTCCCTGTCTTCAATTCCGTAGTGACCGTTAATTACGAAGGCTACTTTTTGAACGGATTCGTATTCGACTCCTCCTACGATAACGGCAACCCCATCACCCTCGCACTGGCAGGTACAATAGCAGGCTGGCAAGTAGGTATACCAGAATTCAGCAAAGGCGGCAAAGGCAAACTCATCATCCCTTCCGCTTATGGCTATGGCGGCTACGGCAGCGGCGTGGTTCCCCCAAACACCGTCCTTGTATTCGATATCGAACTGGTGGATTTTGATTGATCATTATCCATATAATGGCGCGTGCCCGCAATAAAAGC
>JAHDGT010000069.1 GCA_020631675.1 Bacteroidota bacterium | reverse complement strand
CTACAGAAGATACTTACTATGTAGTAGAAGGTACGGATGCGAATGGCTGTACAGCAATTGATTCCGTATTGGTGTTTATCGCTAATCCACCTTACTTCCCACCACTAAGTGTTGATACCACTATTTGTGCGAATGAAACTCTGGAAGTACAATTGTCTGATGCCAGCTATATTTCTAATTATACTTACCAATGGATTCCGGTGACTAACTTGGATAACCCGAATATTCCGGGTGCGATCGCTACTATTTCTGAAAGTGCTTCATACACCTTAGTCGTAACCACTCAGCAGGGTTGTCAATCCGTACAGGAGGTGAATATTATCATAGAAGAAGCAAGTGTAGAATTGAATATCGAATCAGCAGCGATTTGCCCGGGAGAACCGGTAACCTTAGATGCTGGTGAAGGTTTTGGTGCTTACGAATGGAGCGACGGCTCTACTGAACAGACCTTAACCGTAACAGAACCAGGAGAATACAGTGTGGTTGTAACAGATGCGGTACTGGGCTGTAATGCGGAAGCAAGTGTAACAGTTGACGCTAATCCGGAACCAGAACCGACCATAGATGGCGAACTTTCTTTCGTGACCGGAGGGGCAACGACCTTAACGGTTGCAGAGACTTATGATGCCTACTTATGGAGTGATGGGGTGACCGAAAATTCACTGACCGTCAATACAGCAGGTGAGTATAGTGTAACGGTTACTAATGAATTCGGTTGCACAGGCAGTACCGCCGTAACGGTTGAGGAGGTGCTTGTTTCTGCTTATGTTATACCAACTGCCTTTAGTCCGAACAACGATGGTGTAAACGATCAGTTCGGTGTGGTAGCAGGTTCAAGTGTAGCGGATGCGAGAATCAGTGTATTCGATCGTTGGGGCAATAAGGTATTCGAGGGTCAAGATATCAGCCAGCTTTGGGATGGTTTTTTCAATGGGAAACAGTGTGACTTAGGTACCTACGTATTCGCAGGTAGTGTCACTTTGATCAATGGAGAAACAGAATCATTTAAAGGCAATGTGACCTTGATCAGATAATGACTTAGATAGTATTCAATACTAATTTCTGACTTGCCTATAGAATCGAAAAATCGCTATGGGCGAGTCTTTTTTTTGCCCTATTTCTTCGCCAAGAATTGATTTAATACTGCAACATGACAAGCTTAAACACAAGAATGAAATCGGGAAAAACAAAAAAGAAGGAAGTAGTGCCAGAAGAAAAAATCTTGAACTCTTTTAAGTCGGCACTAAAGCGCTTAAAAGGATATGAAAGAAGGCAGTTCGCGGCTGAACTATGTAGAGATTATTTCAATAGCTCTCCCCGTAAAATGGAACGCTATCTGAGCGTACGCCGAGATATGGTTGAATTAGGGTTGAAAGAGTTGGAAACAGGCTATCGCTGTGTGGAAAACTTCCATTTAAGAGGCAGACGTACGAAAAGTACGAAGAAATGAATGTAATAGGATAGCGTTTCTTTAACCCTATTGCACACGCTATACGATAAGTGTGTTTTCTAAGCGCATTAAGTTTGCGTTTAGGCAGGAGTGTATCGGCAAAATGAAAATCAAATCTCCTGCTTTATAGGTTTGTAGCTGACTCGAATCACCATTGACAGTACCATGCTCTTGTGAGAGTTTGACCAGCTGCATGCCATCTCTTATACCGCCCCAGTCGTTTTTATCTTCCTGCCAGCTCACTACTTTTCCGTAAAAAGGGCTTGCTGTTATTGGATCTATTAGGTGATCTTTGGAAAAGTGAACGGCTCCTCCATGTATCAATAGTTTCTTTGCGCTTTCTTTCGCACCTACTACTACGGGGCAAGCCATGACCACGCCAATATTTTCAGGAGTACATGCACCTAGTGCGGCTTGAACCAAATCGTAGTACACAAAATTACCTGGACGGAATTCTGTTATCCCTCTAAAATCCTCCATAATACTACAACAAGGCGTATCGCCTAAAGACAATTCTAATTGTGGGTATTGGGGGTGGTAAGCGGACTTTAGCTGTAACATCCATCGCATTGCGGCTTTATGGATACGCACAATATCGTCTTTATGCTGGGCGGCATAAGAATGCCCGGGATGAGATAAAAATCCTTTAAATTTTAAGCCCCCAATTGCTAAATCATCTACAATAGTCCGTATCAGCTTTTCTTCATGCTCTGGATGAAATCCACTTCTACCGTAGCCAGTGTCGATTTTAATGAAAACCCCTAGCGTTTTATCTAGCTGGGCGACTAAAGTCGGTAAGATATTCTGATCTGCAATTAAAATGTTAATGTTGACTTTAGCGGCTAATCTGTTGACCGCTTCAATTTCACGGATGTTGAAGGGGAAGGCTATGGTGATGTCTTTCCAGCCATCTCGCACACAATCTTCAGCCATTGAAACAGAGGACACCGTAATGGCATTGACGCCTGCATCTCTAAACCAGCTGCCAACTACAGCATGCTGATGCGTTTTAAAGTGCGGACGGAATCTCAATTGATTGCGCTTGGCTTTATCCGCCATTGCTTGGATGTTAGCACGGCAACGCCTTTCGCTGATCAGCAAAGTGGGGCGGGTAATGGCAGCTAATAGACTCATGTCATTTTATTCAAGCACTTACTACTTCCTCCTCCTCGTAGGAAGAAATGGGCGGACAAGTACAAACCAGATTTCGATCGCCATAAGTGTCATTCACTCGCCTTACGGAAGCCCAGAATTTGTTTTTCTGTAAGTACGGCAATGGATAGACCGCTTGTTGTCTGGAATACGGGAATTCCCATTCATCAGCAGTGGCTAAGTCGAGTGTATGTGGGGCGTTTTTAAGTGGATTGTTTTCTTTGTCCACACTTCCATCAGCAATAGCGGAAATTTCTTGACGGATAGCGATCATCGCAGCACAGAAACGGTCTATTTCTGCTAAATCTTCGCTCTCTGTGGGTTCTATCATAATGGTGCCTGGAACAGGGAAGGAAACCGTTGGCGCATGGAAACCATAATCCATCAATCGCTTTGCGATATCGACGACTTCAACTCCTGATTCTTTCTTATATGGGCGAAGATCGAGTATCAACTCGTGGGCTACTCTACCTGAGTCGCCTCTATACAGTACTGGATAGTGGTCTTGTAATTGATGCTGGATGTAATTCGCATTCAGGATCGCATAGCGTGTGGAGTCTGTTAAGCCTTGTTCACCTAATAAACGAATGTAGGCATAGGAGACCCATAAAATGCTGGCACTACTGTAAGGGGCCGAAGCAACAGCGGAAATCCCCTTAGTACCACCAGATTGCGAATGATGAATGTGTTTGGGTAAATAGGGGGCCAGATCAGCAGTACAGCAAATTGGACCCATGCCCGGACCACCACCGCCGTGTGGTATGGCGAAGGTTTTATGTAGATTCAAATGGCAAACATCGGCACCGATGATGCCTGGGTTGGTCAGTCCGACTTGTGCGTTCATATTGGCTCCATCCATGTAGACCAAACCACCATGCTCGTGTATGCAAGCGCAAATGTCTTGAATGGCTACTTCGAATACGCCATGTGTGGAAGGGTAGGTGACCATCAAAGCAGCTAAATTGTCGCTGAATTTTTCTGCTTTTGCTTTGAGGTCTGTTACATCAATATTGCCATTGTCATCACATTTTACTACGACCACACGCATGCCCGACATGACCGCACTGGCAGGATTCGTTCCATGTGCGGAGGAGGGAATCAGTGCGACATCCCGCTGTGTGTCGCCTCTGTCTAAATGATAAGCGCGAATCACCATCAAACCTGTATATTCTCCTTGTGCGCCGGAATTGGGCTGCAAAGAGCAGGCTGCGAAGCCTGTTATATCACTCAGGTATTGTTCCAGCTCTTTGAACATAAAGCTGTAGCCTGCTGCTTGTTCTTCTGGTACGAAAGGATGGAGTTGACTGAAAGCAGGGATGCTAATGGGCATTAACTGCGCAGTGGCATTCAGCTTCATAGTACAAGAACCCAAGGGGATCATGCTGTGTGTCAAGCTGAGGTCTTTACCTTCTAAATGCTTGATGTAACGAAGCATTTGCGTTTCGCTATGGTGGCTATTGAAGACCTCATGTGTGAGATAGGGGGTATTGCGTAATAAGCCCTCAGGTAAAGCGTGTATAGCCTCTCCGACAGATACCAAGTCTGCTTGCGTGAGTGCTTTGAATTCCGCATCAATGCCTTCTGCGAATATGCGAACTATTCGATTCACATCATCTATATCACAGGTCTCGTCTAGGGAGATGCCGATCAGGTCTTCATTATGCTCAAAATAGCGGAAGTTCACCTCGTCCAATTCGGCTACCCTTCTGATCCTTAGTCCGCTGGTTTCGGTATGCTGGCTTAGATCAAAAACAAGTGTGTCAAAGAAGTGGGTGTTGGTCTGTTCGTATCCTAATTTGGTAACTGATCGGTGTAGTAATACGCACAGTTTGTGGATTTTATTGGCGATGTGTTTAATGCCCTCAGGGCCGTGATAGACCCCGTACATACCCGCCATGATCGCCAGTAGGGCTTGAGCAGTGCAGATATTGCTGGTTGCCTTATCTCTACGGATGTGCTGCTCTCTGGTCTGCAAGGCCATTCTCAGTGCGGGCTTGCCTGCTACATCTTGAGATACCCCAATGACCCGACCGGGTATTTGGCGAGCGTATTCCGTTTTAGTGGCAAAATAGGCCGCATGTGGGCCACCATAGCCTAAAGGAATGCCGAAACGCTGCGTTGTTCCTACGACCATATCCACGCCCCATTCTCCTGGAGCTTGCAACAGACTTAAAGAAAGTAAGTCGGCAATAACGATGCTGTGCACACCTGCATCTTGAGCAGTGGATATGACTGGTCGAGGATCGACTATTTGTCCGTACTGTGCTGGGTATTGGAGCATTACCGCGAATACCGTTTCATCAAAAACACAATCGGACGATTCACATAGTATGATGCTGATGTCCATGGGTTCCGCCCGAGTCTGCAATACTTCTAAGGTATGCTTGCTGATGCCTTTGTCAACTAAGATGACTTTAGCTGGATCTTTTTTTGCTCTTTTGTTTTTGATGCGGTAGGCCATTGCCATGGCTTCTGCCGCGGCAGTGGCTTCATCCAGTAAGCTGGCATTGGCAACATCTAAACCGGTCAGATCGCTGACCATGGTCTGGAAGTTCAGCAGTGCTTCCAAACGTCCTTGAGCGATTTCTGCTTGATAAGGGGTGTATTGGGTGTACCACCCTGGGTTTTCAAGGATATTACGCTGGATCACAGGAGGGGTGAAAGTACCGTAGTAGCCCATGCCGATATAGCTGCGCCAAAGTTGGTTTTTAGCAGCTACTTCATGCGCATGTTGTAGGAACTCTTGCTCGCTCAAAGGGGCGGGCAGCTCCATTTTTTGGTTGGTGCGAATGTGATCGGGAATGGTTTCATCAACCATTTTATCCAAGCTGGGCAGGCCTAATGCTTGAAGCATTTTCTGAGTATCAGAGACATTGGGTCCGATATGTCTGGGGGCGAAAGATTCGTGACTTAACAAAGCAGTGGTTGACTTAGGTTACGAATAAAAATTTATGAGCAAAGAACGAGATTTGTTACTGGCTCATTTGGTTTATCAAAGATACATTTCAGTAACACGCTAAAAAAAGCCTTGTTCGTTAGCTGTATGTTATTTTAAGTACCCGGACAAAAATAATCGTTGCTTCTGACTTGCTCTTTTAGCTGTACCCTGCGTTATGAAAAGCCTCATTTAGCTCTGCTATACCTCGTTTTTCATGCCTTGGTTACAACTAAAATAGCTGCGCCATAAGCTATACGCTTACTTTTGTCCAGATACTTATCACGAAATGCAGGCTTTCGCGCGCAAGGGATAGGAGCGGTAATGAAGCCGACGAATGCGCCCTGTTTGGCGGCGTAAAAAGGCGGCCCAGCGGTAGCCATTTTTACGCCTGCCAAACAGCAGCAGGCGGCGACTGAATTTTAGTGGATAGCCCGGTACCCGCAGTAAAAAGGGGCGTGAACCGTAGAGACGTTATATCATAAGGTCTTTGTGCCGTACGGAACCATTTGCAATGGCAAGACATACCCCTTTTTATTGCGGGTATGCGCCATTATTAAGAAAATAGTGACATAACAACAGTTAATTCATCCAAAAAGCAAGGAAATATATTTTAGAATCCCTACATTTCCGCAATACGTTTTTTCACCTGTTTACCCCTCTCTCTTTTTTATGAAAAAGTTACTGCTGTTTCTGACAGTGGTTTGTGCTTTTTATGTGGTAATAGCACAACAATTCGTCGAAAATAAAGCAACTCCATTAGCATTATCTGAAAGTGCGGCATCCGCGCCATTGCAAGAGGCTGGATTGGATCTTGTGCGCATTGCATTGCCTCAGGAAGATGTGCGTGCGGAAAAACGAGATACCGCACACCTTGAAACGCGTTCTTCTTATCAGCGTTTAGAGGGGACGGTGGGTGATTTTCCGATCACGATGCATTTGACATATAGAACGATGTTCTGGGAGCCGGATCAATCAGAGCCGGACTATCAATATACGGGTTATTACTACTACAATAAATACAAAACACCTCTTGAATTGGAGTACCGAGATACGGGAGAGGAGTTTGGTTCTATTGTGCTGGAAGAAGGGGTGTATGATAAAGAAGAGGACGATTACATTATGAGCGGGCGTTTTGTTTTGGAGAAGGTGGAAGATGGTTATGAAGGGGTATGGCGCAACCCGCAAGATGAGAACCCTTTGCGGGTGGTTTTGCGAGAAGCGTATGAACAGGCGGAGGCGATTCCGCTTACTTTCTACGACTTAAAGAAAAGAAAAGGGGATTGTGAGCAGGGGTGTTTGTCTTTAGATTTGTCTTATTTGATGATAGACGAGACTGTTGCGGTGATCGCGGATCTTAGGAATGCGGTGAATAATGCGATGAGTAAGGAGGTGGCCAACTTGGTATGGGGCTTTAGGGAGTTGAAAGAAGAGGAGGCGGAGAAGGAACGAACTTTAGCCGACTATAAAAGTAGAATTCAGTTAGCGGTAGATTCGGTTACTATTGAGCATGATGATCAGCTGAAGTACAATGAATCGGAAGAAGAACCAGGAAATGCTTGGATGTTCAATCACTCCTACCAGAGTACGCCTCAGGTGATGTTGAATGAATGTGGTTTGTTGAGCGTGGGTTTGTCGAATTGGAGCTATACAGGTGGGGCGCATGGCTATTTCTACAGCCGATACTACAACTATGATGTGGAAGCGGGTGAGCAGTTGGCCTTGATGGACATTGTTACTGATACGACCAAGCTGCGAGATTTAGTGATCGCGGAGCTGAAAGATTATGTGGGCATTGATGAGGAAGAAGATCTGGAAGAAGGGGGCTTGTTTGTTACGGATGAGAGCTATGGATTAACGGAGAATTTTTATTTAGACATGGGGGGCATGACTTTCTCGCATCCGCCTTATGATATTGGTCCTTATGCGGCAGGGGAGATCGAAGTGAGTGTGGATTATGAGGAGTTGCGCAAAATATTAAAGCCTTCTTCTGTTGTGCAGAGTATTATTTTGGAGGGGCGTTAAGGTGTACTGATTGGTTTTTTGTGGTCAGCAAATTTGTGACTTGAAAAACATTTTGCCACAAAGAAAGAAGGACACAAAGTTGCACGAAGGATATTGATACAAAGCCTCAAAAGTTTTATTTCATTCAGGGAGTCATATTCGCAATGTTTACTGCGGGGTGTAAAGGTGTGCCGAATTGCATATGCGCCATGAATTGAGCTGCAAAGTAGGGGGCAAGAGATGCCCCTTTTGTTCCTAAACCATTGAATATGCCGATTTGTTGGTGCTCGGTGTGTAAACCGATCATGGGTCGGCGGTACTTGCTAGCGGGGCGAATGCCCGCACCATGATGCACGATGGTGTAAGGCACATTGATGATCGTGGCTAGACGCTCTTTTAGTATTTCCGCATGTGCGGGGTCTGGCCCGGCTAAGGTACCTTGCCCTTGTTCTAAGGTAGAACCTACCCAATAGCGATCCTCACCTAAAGGAACCAGAAAACAATTGCCTTTAATGATTTTAGTTTCCGTGTCCAGTTCTGGAGCGTGAATGATGAAGCGATCTCCCTTGCCCGGACGGAAGGGGAGCTGTTGAAAGTAGGGGTTGTCTAAAGCCTGAGCACCTTCGCAGAAAATGATTTTTTTCGCTTGAATGCCTTTCCATTCCACTCCATCTTCCAGCATCCTTAGGTCTTGATATTGGAAGGCTTGCTCAATGTACTGCTCGCTTGCTGTAAGGTGATTTCGGTAAGCGAAGAGCAAATCAGCTACATTGATCTGTAGTCCGCCTTTCACCTCCGCCCACATTTTAGCCGGCTGTAACCCCTTGCCGAAGGGCGTATCGTGAATGCGATCTATAAAGTGGCTGTAGCCCTCGGTGGCACTCCTGCCTTCAAATTGGTTGATCTTGGCGGAGGATTGCAACTGCCAGGTGAATAATGGGCGAGTAACGAATGACCCGCCCAGTAGTTGCTCTAATTCTTTATAGCTGACTTTAGCGAAGGGTAGGAGGGTGTCGCATAGCCAGGTTTTAACCAAATGCCTGCCTGTGATCGGGTTAATGATCCCAGAGCTGATGTGCGAGGCGACCTGCTCGTGATGTTGGTTGATGATGACCGCATCAAGTCCTACTTTGGTACAGAAATAGTGCAGCCAAGTGCCCGCCAGTCCTTGCCCGACAATTAGTATGTCAGTTTGTTTTTTCAAACTTTATACTTCCGCTTATCCTTCTTGAACTTATTATCAGGTGAACGCTTTTTGTCGTGTCTTTTACTGACCCGCTTATCCTTCACATCACTCATCATTTTACGCCAGTCGTCGTCTTTGGGCTGCGTCACTTCTACAAAAACAGAATTGCCTTTATATTCCACATCCTTAAAGGCGTTCAATAACTCCTTCTCGTGCTTTTTATCCAGCTCGAAGAAGGAGAATTTACGAAGGATCTCAATATCGCCCACCTTAACACCTTTGGTGCCCATATTGTCATTGATCATGTCTAACAATAGGGTGGGGTGTAAGCCCTGACGCGCACCAACATTGATGTAGAAACGAGACAGGTCCCCACTATTAGCTCGGCTGCTGGCACTATTAGAACGCTCTCTGTCAAAGCGTTCATTACTACGGCTGCCTCTGTCTTCTCTTCTGCGGTCGTCACGATCTCGACGGCTGTTGCGGTCGCGATCACGCCCTCTGTCTCTGTCTCTGCCACGGTCTCGATCATTATCGCGTCCTCTTCTGTCTCTACGGTCTCGGCGACCATAGCTATCACGATCAAAAGCACCTAGACGACGGTCGTCTCTACCTCTACCGCCACGGTCGCGATCCCGATCCCGCTTAGAGCTGGAAGCATTCAGATCAGGTGCGTTCTGGTAATAGGATAAGAAACGATTGAATTCTACAGAGACGAACTGCTGGATCAATTGCTCTCGATCCAGACTTTCTAGCTTTTCGTAGATGGCTGGTAGGTAAGGCGCGATCATTTCTTCATTGGTCTCCACCTTCACCACTTTATCTACCAAGTGCAATAATTGCTTTTCACAAACTTGGCGACCAGTAGGCAGTTGTCGATGTTCGAACTTCTTGCCCACCTTCTTTTCCAAGAGCTTGATTTTGCGCTGTTCACGAGTGTGGATCAGAGAGATCGCGATACCGCTTTTACCCGCTCTACCCGTTCTACCGCTACGGTGGATGTAGGCTTCAGTTTGGTCTGGCAATTGGTAATTGATCACATGCGTCAAATCATTCACATCAATACCCCTTGCTGCAACATCTGTAGCTACTAATAACTGCAGGTGCTTGGTGCGGAAACGATCCATCACCATATCGCGCTGCGCTTGCGAAAGATCCCCGTGTAAAGCATCCGCATTATAGCCATCGGCAATCAGCTTATCGGCCACTTCTTTAGTGTCTCTACGGGTACGGCAGAAAACGATGCCATAGACAGCAGGATAAACATCTACGATACGCTTGAGCGCCAAGTAGCGGTCTCTTGCTTTTACCATACAAAAGACATGGCTCACATTCTTCGCCGCATTGTTCTGAATGCCTGTACTGATTTCTTCGGGATCATTCATGTACTTACGGGCAATACGTGCTACCTCTTTAGGCATGGTAGCAGAAAACAGCAGCGACTGCTTTTCTTCTGGTGTTTGCTCTAAGATGCCGTCTAACTCTTCCTTGAAGCCCATATTGAGCATCTCATCCGCCTCATCTAAAATGACCCAGCGTATTTCGCTTAAGTCCAAAACGCCTCTTCGGATCAGATCCAAAGTACGTCCTGGTGTACCCGCGATGACTTGCGCCCCTCTACGAATCTCTTTGATCTGCTTGTCTATACTCGTACCCCCGTAAACCGCCGCGATATGTGTGCGCTTCATGTACTTAGAGAACGCCTCCATATCTTTCGCGATCTGCAAACACAGCTCTCGCGTGGGGCTGAGTATAATGGCTTGCACCTGCTTGAGTTCAGGATCTACCTGATGCAGTACCGGCAAGCCGAAAGCAGCGGTTTTACCCGTTCCGGTTTGTGCTAAACCTACTAAATCCCTATCCGTACCTATGAGGTGCGGAATGGTTTTTTCCTGAATAGGCGTAGGGGTTTCAAAGCCCATTTCACTAATGGCCTTGATGATCTCAGGCTTTAAGCCCGTTTCTTGAAATGTCATCCGTAATGTTCCGTTATTCGCCTCGATCTTCGTTATATAGCCCGCTCTGAATACACCCAAACCCAATTGGGTGCTAAAATCTAACTCACCACACGCTTTCAGAAGTGAAAGACATAAGACGTAAGACATAAGATTTTTTGAATCTTTCGCTAACGACAAAATTTATGTACTCTTCACTAAAAATTGAACATGTCCAAATGTCGAAGCAGGAATTAAGTCGAAATAGTAAGAAGGAAAAAAATGTCGACACTGCTGATCGGGCTTCGGAACGAAGTAGCGTAATTATTGGCTTACCCTATCGTAAGCGGCTGCAAAGGTACGGCTAAATATTAATACCTCACCTCATTCACCCCGATCACCCCCGCATTCGGCAAATACCTATTGAAATCAGCGATGGTCACATTGCCATCCATATTGCAATCCGCGGGGTGGTAGACGTTCAATAGGGAAGAAGCAGGGAGGTAAATGTTCATATCCGTAGTCGTGATCGTACCCTCTGCGTCAATATCCCCCGAACGCAATTGGTAGCGATTCACTACCGGGATCAACTGCGCCATGCCTAAGCTGGTGCTGTCAGTAGCCGAGAAATTATAAGTATTGACATTCGGTAAAGAAATAGGGGCAGCACTCATCACATCCAAATGATTTCTGTGGCGAAGCACCACATAATAGCTGCTATCCACATGCGCGCTCTCAAATTCTAAAAGCTGACTGCCATTCGGACGCATCACGACCCCATCTTGACGAATCAAAGCCGCCTGTTGTTCAATTACCGTTTCCGCTTCATTCGCATCTCGCAGCTCCACCAATACCCAATCCACCGTGCCTTCCGGGAAATCAGCCAAACTGCCAACACTCTCCGTACCACTGTAACCCCAAGGCAGCTCATCATAAGGTTGCGCCAGGGGGAGCAAGTCTTTACTCAGCAGCGTTTGCCGCATTTCCCCTTCAGAAATTTGGTAAGGGCCCGCCAATAAAGCACTGAGCTGTAAACCTAAACCACCCGTCGTTTTTTTGTAGACATTAAAATCATCAAAATGGAAGCCATTTAATTCCGTATTGCCATTGCTATCTATCAAGAATTTGAATTTCACATGATGTCCCACCTGCTCTCTTAAAGAGATCTGTTCTTGCTCCCAGACCACATGCGAAGCATCAAAAATAGGTTCATCCTCATCTTGAAAGCGACTACCGGCTTTACTATTCCGCCCGCATAAAGGCTGCCAAGAATCCCCATCATCAATAGAAGCTAATAGCTGCACGAAATCATAGCGATGCTCCACCTCCCACAAAGCCTTAAAGCCCAGCATGGCATCAGTAGCATCCGTCAGGTCCACCACCGTATTGAGTTCGTAATCAGAATTAGTGCCCGGTGCATAGTCTTCATAAGGAGAATCAGAATGAGAAGCACTCCCCACCGCCGAAGGCGAAAACACCAAGCCCCAATCCTCGTCCGTCGTCCAGTTGAAGCTCAGGTCGGGATCAGCATAAGCCACTTCCGCTTGAAAAAACTTAGTGATCTCTTGCGCATATTCATGCACCCCATTATCCACCGAGATGCGATATTGCACATGATCTTGAGCTGCGATGGCAGGATCCAAATTCAGTTCAAAACTCAATAAAGTATCCGTCAATGCAGCAGGGTTATTCAATACAATAGGCGCGCTCACCGAGCTAATATTATTGGTCAGCGGTATAATGCTAATGCTGTAATCATAGCCATCAAACAAACCAATGCGCTCAAAGCGAAGCTCAATCGTAGAAGTCAGCGTCTCAATATTAAGAGTCGATTCATCAGATACCTGTGCATAAGCCCCCGCCATATGTGCCGCCAATAAATTCTGAGGCATACAATCCACTGCGATGGGAACGATCTCTGAAGGACTGGGCCAAAAGCCCCCTTGATTCCAATTGCCCACCTCGGGCGTAAAAGCCATGATCTTATTCTTTTCCTCCTGCTCCGCGTACATCCAATCATCACTGTCCCCATTCACGATATAGCCCAAAGTGTTGAACGTCTGCCCGAACTTATAGCGGTTCGTCCACGTCATCGGCTCACTCAATTTGTAGTAAGACACACTATCCGGCAAGCCCACAATATTATCATCCCCCCAAGGGTGCAGTAAGATCTCGCCATAGCCATGCGCGTTCAAGCAAATTTTAAAATCATGCGCATTACAGAAGTAGCGCATCATCTTCGCTTCCGCCTCAGAAAAAGGCTCCGTACCCCTATACACAATAGAAGAAGGCTCCGGCGATGAACCCACATCATCTATCCCCCAATGAAAGCCATAATTCCGATTCAGATCCACCCCGAAACTCCCATCCCCATTATCAAAACGATTCTTGCGCCACATGCCGCCCCCATCCGGGTCATTCAATTCATTATACACATAGCCATCCGGGTTCACGCAAGGCACGAAATACAATTCCGTATGATCCAACAAATGCCTAATGTCGGGGTCAGATTCATAATGCTCCAGAATGTAGTACATGAAAAACAGCAACTGCATCATACTCATCGGCTCGCGGGCATGATGCAAGGAGGTGTATAAGAGCTGCGGCTCGCCTTCCGCACTGGTATTGGGCTGGTCGCTGATCTTCATCCAAAGCACCTCCCGTCCCTCCGCCGTCAGCAAGCTATCCGAAACCGCAGCAGGAGCAGTGGTCAGATTGGGGTATAAAGCATGCATCTGATCCAAATGCGCCAGCAATTCCTCATAAGTAGGGTAGCCCCCCATACTGCCGAAATCAAAAAGCGCAGGCGTAGCAAAATCCAGTGGAAGGCAATCTAAAAGGTCCTCATCACCTGTGGTCCTGCGCAACAAGCGATCCTTATCTTCCTTTTCCAATTCCGATTTAGAGCGTTCCAAGAAATCCTGCATCACATCATCCACCAAAATCTCCACAGCAAAGCCCGCCTCCCGCAATAGCTTGATCTCTCTGTCACTATACTCCGCGAAAACTGCCGTCTCCGTTATCCGCACCCCACAATCCAAAGGCAAACCCAAAGCAGCGATCTTCGCCAGGTCCGCCCTGCCCTCGATCGCCACCTTCACCCGCGACCATTTTTGTGCGCTGCCTTCTTGTACATTGGTATGTACGTGCTTGTGCGTATGTGAATGTAGGTGGGTATGTTGTGCATTCACATCCGCATAAAAAAGTAGCATCAGAGGTAATAAGAAAAAAAGGCGTGGTACTAACATAATCGTAAAAAAGGATTGACCTTTTTCATTTTAGTTATTTCGGTTCAAAAAGGCGCTGGCAACATCCAGATTTGTGTAGGGGAGGACCCATGTGTCCTCCCGCCCACGAAAGAGATGATCTCGAAAATCAAATCCAACCCCGTTCGCCAACGGAAATTTTATCTAATACCTACTAATATAACCCATGTTCCACTAACCCACAGCCAACACCCTCCATATCGTCACCATCATGACGCATCCACGCAATAAAAAGGGAAATGTTTTTTTCATTCAATATGTGGACGGTAACAGCAAATCAATTAGGATTCGGCAAAAAGACGTTATGATATAACGTCTCTACGGTTAACCCCTTTTTACTGCGTGGTCGGGCTATCCG
>JAHDGT010000572.1 GCA_020631675.1 Bacteroidota bacterium | reverse complement strand
ATCTGCTTATAGGCTTCGTCTGCTACGGCTTCTGTGGTATTGATGAAGCGGGTACCCATATAGGCTAAATCCGCTCCCATTTGTAGGGCAGAGGCTACATCTCTACCATTACTGATGTTACCACCTAAGAGTATTAAGCCATCCCAAATTTCGCGAATTTCAGAGATGAAAGGAATCGGGTTCGCTGTACCCGCATGTCCGCCTGCTCCAGCAGTTACTAAGATCAATCCGTCAACACCCGCACCGATCGCTTTTTTAGCATGGCGAACATTAGTCACATCGTGAAATACCAAACCGCCGTAGCTGTGTACCGCATCAACCAAGTCTTTAACCGCACCTAAAGAGGTGATGATGATGGGCACTTTATGCTTCACACAAATTTCAAGATCCGCTTGTACTCTGGGGTTGGTTCTGTGAACAATTAGATTTACACCATAGGGCGGTGCTTTTTCGCCTGTTTCTTCTTCCCACTTCGCGAAAGACTGGTTTAGATCGATCAGCCATTCTTCGAATCCTTCTGTAGTGCGTTGATTCAGGGCGGGGAATGTACCAATGATACCATTCTGGCAGCATTGTTTCACCAACTCCATTTGAGAGACAATGAACATGGGTGAAGCGACTACTGGCAGCTTCAAGTTGAATTTTTGGATTAATGCGTCTTTGGTCATTTGGGTAAACTGTGGTTTAGTACGCCGTAAACGTAAGTAATTATAAACATGTAGTTAGTCAGAAGTCTTAAAAAAAACTTTGTGCTCCTTTGTGTTCTTGGTTCTTTGTGGTCAGCAGATGCGTGCTTTGGCGAACATTTTACCACAAAGAAAGAAGAACACTAAGCTACACGAAGAATATTTAGATAGAACCTCAAGATCATCGTATACTTTGACTACTTAGTTTAAACTACCTCTATATTTAGTAATAATGAAGTCTAAAAGTAAGTAAATAGTTGCAATAAAAGCAGCAAGCAAAAGTCGTTCATTAATAGGGTTTAAGCTAGCAAGTGTTCGTTGTTGGTTTTAGGTGGTCATTACTTCATGATAAGAACATCTAATAAAATTGTTTTTCCGCTCTTTAAAGCGTAGTTTTTCGACTGAATCAAGCTGAAATCGACTTATGAAAAATCTTCGCATCAACGGGCATTCTCATTTACTGCCCTATCCGGAACAGATACCTGCTTATTTAAAAGAGAAAGAAATATTCTGGATCGATGAAGATAGAGAGTATATGCTCCAGAAAAACTGGAAACGACCCGTAACGGATTCCAGCTTTTTCTTGAATGAGAAGCTGGAGTGGATGGGCCGTAACAAGATCGATCATGCGGTGGTACTTAATTTATCACAGCTGTATGGCAATGGTTTGCGCATTAGAGATATGAAGTATGCCCTTCGTTTTCAGAACGATTTTAATGCGCAGGTACAGCATGACCATCCAACAAAGTTCACTTGTGGTTTTGTGGTGCATGCGGGTTTTATTGATGGGGCTTGCTGGGAAATTGAACGTTGCGTGGAAGAATTGGGTTTACAAGTGCTTTGCTTGCCCACTCATTATATGGACTCCATAGGTACTTGGCGTGGTATTTTCGATCCGGAGACGGCTCCGATTTTGGAGTTGGCGAATAAGTACAAATTGGCGGTAGAAGTACACCCATATGATGGTGAGAAATTCATTCACTTGGCGAATACCGCTTGGCGTTTTCACTTGATCTGGATGCTGGCGCAATGTGCGGATGCCTATCACTTTTACACCTTGGATGGTTTGTACGAAAAGTACCCGGATATTAGGATCTGCTTTGCACATGGGGGGCAGTTGAATCACCTCAATATTGGTAGAAGAACACAGGGTTTTGATGGCAGACCGGATCTTTTTGAAGGAAAGGTGCGCCCTAGAAAAGCGATCGGCCATCCGAATATTTACTTTGATACTTTGGTGCACGACACTTTCTCTTTGGATTTAATGGTACGTAGACAAAAAGGTACCGATCAGATCGTAATGGGTTTAGATGACCCATACCCATTAGGCGAGATGGAGAGTGAAAGACAGTCTTCTTACCCCGGTAAGTTATTGGACCTGGCTTTGGAAGAAGGCGTGATCAATGAAGAACAGCACAATGACATTTGGTCGAAGAATGTGATCCGGTGGTTGTGCGGGGATAATAGTGAGGCTTTTTTGAAACGTGTGCAAGCCATTTGATCAAGCGTGCTCAGGTGAGGGATAGGAGAGGAAATGAAGCCACTAAGGAGCGCCCTGAGCGGCGGGCTAAAAAG
>JAHDGT010000571.1 GCA_020631675.1 Bacteroidota bacterium | reverse complement strand
GAAAAGGCGCTTGATAACTGGAAACGATGGCATCCAAAGCTGGGGCAATACCTACCGGACTTTCTTTTACCCAATGGTTCTCCCCATCTCGGATCACTAAAGCCTCATAAAGCGTATCCGTCTCTACCACTTCCAACTTTTCAGAGTAGTTGAACTCTGCAATGGTGCTGTCCATCTTCATGTCCAACAAGCCATAGCCATGCTGGAACACCTCCAAATACCGATGGTGCGGATTACCTTCAAAGCTCAGATCCAATAAGAAATCTAATGAGCCAGGTGTGCCCGGTAAAGACAATGCTTCATCCACATTACCACGAGTAATGCTACTCGGTATGAATTCCACACCAATCGCCCCTTCACCCGTAATAGGGTCGTACTCTTCCTCATCCTTTGGGTCGATCGCCAAGTCTGCGGCTACCGACATGTGAATATCTCCACTGATCACAATATTGTTGTCTAAATCATTATCTCGAAGCCATTGTAAGACCCTTGCGCGCTCAGCCGGAAAACCATCCCAAGCACTAGGATCGGCCACCACTCCATCCCCAAAAGGAACAGGAAAAGATAAATGATCAATAGCCCAATTACTGAACAGTTTTTGATTACCGATAATGCGCCACTGCGCCGTAGAAGTAGCGATACTTTCCGCGAACCAATCAAACTGCGCATTGCCCAGCAAGCTATTCTCGCCCGTACCCTCGATCACATCCTGATTGCGCCAGATTTCAATGTCGAGCAAGTAAATATCCGCCATCGTACCATAATTCAAGTGGCGGTAAATGCGTTTTGGCTCCTCTACATCAGGCACTCTGATCGGCAAATAATCATAAAAGGCCTGAATAGAACCCAGCAGATCCGTTTCATTATTCTTGTAGATGTCGTGATTATCCCACATCGCCATCATAGGCTGCTGCTGTCTCAGCGCACGCAGATCCGGGTCCAATAAATAATAAAAATGCCGCTTCCAGAACTCGGCTTTAGTCTGTGGGTCGATCGGCTCAGGCACAGGCACTCGGTGCTGCTCATCTTCATCCACAAAATCATAGATGTAATCTCCCAGGTGGATCACCAGATCCATATCATCCCGCTCGGCCATGCGCGCATAAGCATTGAAGTAACCAGAGTACACACTACTACAAGAAGCAATACCAATTTTCAATTGATCCAATGCGGTACTCTCATCCGGAGCCGTCTTCGTTCTTCCGATCGCGGAAGCATTGCCCGCCTCATCCATAAAACGATAGTAGTAAGTCGTATAAGCAGACAATCCACTCACATCCACCTTTGCCGTCCAATCCGTATTGATGCTCGCCAGAGCCTCCCCGCTCTGCACTACCGATGTAAAAGAAAGGTCTGTTGCCAGCTCCCAATTCAGCGTCACCGCCGCCACATCATCAATAGGTGCGTCTATCCTTGTCCACAAGATCACCCCATCCGCCAATGGGTCACCAGAAGCCACGCCCACACTAAAAGGCGCATGCAAAGTATCCGCCCACATTCTATTCGGCAGCGTGTCCCACTCGTATTGTGCATAGGCAAAATCAGTCAGCAAAAGCAAAACAAATAGTAAGCAGAAACGCAGCATTGGTAAAGTAGTTTGTTGAATAGGAGGGGCGATTCCTTGTGGTCGCCCTTTTCAAAAAAAGTTCCAATGAAAATACTTCAATGCACGCATTTAAAAAAATGTGAAATAAAATAAGTCGACGTACAGCACGAAAGTCTCACATCTTGAATCTCCTGTCTATAATCTACCATTAGGGCACATCCATGCAATAAAGGCAAGCAAAATTCTCAGCACACAGCACGAAAGTCTCTCTACTCGATTCTCCTATCTCGAGTCTAAAAAGGCACCAGCCTTTACTGCATGGTCGGGCTATCCGTTAAATTCGGCAGCCCCAAACGCTTTTCGCTGGCAGGGCTGGCGGTGGCTACCTCTGGGCCGCCCCGCCAGCCCGCCGCTCAATAGCGTTTGGGGCTACCTCATACCACTCCTATCCCTTGTGCGGGGGAGTTGGATTACTGTTCCTCTTTAACTTCTATTTCTACTTCATCTTCATCCTTGTTCCCTTTTTCTTCAGCAGCAGCATCTTCTCCCATAGGGTCTATCAAAACACACTTTTCAAAATTGAAGGAAGTGGTCACGTTTTTATCTGCGAAATGAAATGAGAGATGATCAATGTCGCAAAAGGTGGAGAGACTGTCTTTCAATACCTCCATCACATGATTTATGGTAGAGTCTTTTATTCCTTCGCAACCCACTAACC
>JAHDGT010000068.1 GCA_020631675.1 Bacteroidota bacterium | reverse complement strand
ATCTTGTTGTTAAGGATTTCAGTATAGGGCAAAAGCTACATTTGCCTGAATGTAGTGCGTTTTTAGCGGGCGTTATAGAGGTGCCCGTCCCACCTCCACGTTTTCTTTCTTGATATATTTAATGAGGTAGTAGATACAAAGCTATCTCAATAAACACGCTCATTTCTATCCCTACATGATGTACCATAAGGAGCAGTTAAGCCGTCTTGCGGATATACATCATGAGCATCTGTATATCTATTCAAATCTACGGTGCGCAAGGGATAGGAGTGGTATTAAGGGTGCTGCATGGCGAGTGAGTGCGCCTATTGCGGGGGCGGCCCAGAGGTAGCCACCGCAATAGGCAGCAACGAACCGACAGGCAGTGCGCTTAATAAGAACGGATAGCCCGGTGCCCGCAGTTAAAGGCTGACGCCTTAGACATAAGACTCAAGACGTAAGACATAAGATTCCTGCTCGACAGCGATTTGTTTTGTGCGACTATTTGAAGCCTTTTATTGCGGGTATGCGCCATGATCATTCAGATGATGAAACGCATGGCGAAGTGGGTAAATGGTAAGTGATCAAGAAAGAAAAAACGAAATGATAAGATATTTATATGTTGCCTTGCTGCTGATAAGTGTGCAGCAAGCTATTGGACAGGTGGTCAGCGTCAAAGACGCGGCTGATCTACAGCCTATTGCCAATATGTTCATTTATTCAGAGAGAGGATTTTCTGTTTTAACGGATGAAAATGGGAAGGCGGATGTAAGCGCATTTATAGCGGAGGTTAAGGATACGGACACGGACAAAGATAAAGCGGTTTTGATGCTACAGCATCCGTCTTATTTGTTGACCGTAATTAATTTAAAACAGTTGGAAGAAAGAGGATTCGAGCTGTTGTTGAAAGAAAGTGTGATCGATCTGAATGAAGTGGTTGTTGGGGCTACCCGATGGGAGGAGAGTAGAAATAAAATTCCACAAACGGTAGCTACGATCTCTAGTAAAGATGTGGTCTTGCAGAACCCGCAGACCTCTGCGGATCTATTGGCTACTAGTGGTAAAGTTTTCGTGCAAAAAAGCCAGTTGGGCGGAGGTAGTCCGATGATCCGTGGTTTTAGCGCGAACCGCTTGCTGATCGCTGTGGATGGGGTGCGTATGAACAATGCGATCTACCGCTCTGGTAATTTACAGAATGTGATCAGTATTGACCCACATGCGGTGGGTAATACGGAGGTGATATTTGGTCCGGGTTCGGTGATGTACGGTAGTGATGCGATCGGTGGCGTAATGCTGTTCAGTACGACAGTGCCTAAGTTCACGGATACGAAAAGAGCCAAAGTATGGAGTAATGCCTTGATGCGATATAGTACGGCGAATAAGGAGAATACCGGGCATGTTGACCTGAATATAGGTTGGCGGAAATGGAGCTTTTTATCGAGTGCTACTTTGTCTGATTATAGAGACCTGAGAATGGGAGCCAATGGCCCGGATGAGTATCTACGCCCGAATTATGTGGACCAATTTGATGGGCAGGATACGATGCTGGTGAATGATGATCCATTGATTCAACGTAGATCGGGTTACCGACAGTTGAATTTGTTACAAAAAGTGCGTTTCAAACCGAATGAGCATTTGGAATTCAACTATGCCTTTCATTTTTCGAGAACGGGTGAAGTGCCTCGTTATGACCGATTGATAGAGTATGCTGGCGACCAATTGAAATTCGCGGATTGGTATTATGGCCCGCAAGAATGGGATATGCATAGTTTGAGCATTGCGTATACCCAGCCCTCTTTATTGTTTGATAAGATGCGTATGGTAGCGGCATATCAAAAGTATGGAGAGAGTAGACATGATAGAAAATTCGGAAAGGAAGCCTTGCGCAATCGCTATGAGCAGGTAGATGTTTTGTCTTTCAATTGGGATTTGGATAAGCGCATCAATGAGGATCACGAATTATTGTACGGTGCGGAATTCGTCTATAATAAAGTAGGGTCAACAGGCTTTGAATTAGACTTAGAGGATGCGGCATTAACGCAAGTAGCCAGTAGGTATCCTGATGGGGCTACTTTTGCTTCTATGGCTGCCTATTTGAATTTTAAGGCTAATATTACCAATGACCTGACCTTTATAGGTGGCGCACGCTACAGTCAAGTCTTATTAGATGCGCTATTTGACAATACTTTTTTCGATTTTCCTTTTGAGGAAGTGGACATCAATACGGGCGCGATCAATGGTAGTATGGGCTTTGCTTACCGACCAACACCTCATTGGCAGTTCAACTTGAATGTGGCAACCGGCTTCAGAGCACCGAATGTGGATGATGTGGGGAAGATATTTGATAGTGAGCCGGGAAGTGTGGTGGTGCCCAATGATGAGCTGGATAGCGAGTATGCCTATAGCGGGGATCTAAGCATTGTACGTACTTTTGGTGAACGTGTTCAGCTAGAGGCAACGGGTTTTTACACCTTGTTGCGCAATGCTATGGTACGTCGCGATTTTACTTTTAATGGTATGGATTCCATACTTTATGATGGTACCTTAAGTCAGGTACAGGCAGTAGTGAATGCGGAGGCGGCCAGAGTGTATGGCGGGCAATTTGGCATTGCTGCGAGATTGACCGATTGGATGCGTATTACAAGTCAGTACAGCATTACCAAAGGCTTTGATCAAGATAATATTCCTTTACGCCATGCTTCGCCTAACTTTGGCAGTACGCATCTGATCTTTGAACCCAATAGGACGAGATTGGATTTTTATGCGGTCTACAATGGTGCATTAGCATTTGAGCAATTGGCTCCTACGGAACAAGCCAAGCCCCATATCTATGCGATGGATGCTAATGGGGATCCTTATTCACCTGCTTGGGTGACCTTCAATATGAAGGCGAGCTATCAGGTAAATACCAACATTCGCTTACAGTTCGGTTTTGAGAATGTGATGGATCTGAGGTATCGTCCTTATTCTTCGGGTATTGTAGCACCGGGTAGAAATATTATTTTAGGTTTGCGGGCTGCTATCTAAAGAGGAAAACATGTCTTACAATATCTCTCTAACGAATTACGACATCCACATTGGCGACTTGAGCCAAGCTTTGACCGCTTTTTTAGCGCGGTCAAAGCATTCTAGTATCCATTTGATCGTTGACACGAATACCCATGTGCTTTGTCTTCCGGTATTATTAGAAAAAGTACGGAGCCTCGCAAAGGCAGAGGTGATCCTTGTTCCTGAAGGAGAACCCAATAAAAATCTATCTACTTGTCAGTTGATCTGGAATGCCTTGATCGAACAGCAGGCGGATAGAAATGCATTGGTGATCAATTTAGGTGGGGGAGTGGTCGGTGACATGGGGGGCTTCGCAGCGGCTACCTATAAGCGGGGAGTGCGGTTCATTCAGATCCCTACAACTTTGCTTTCGCAGGTAGATGCCTCAGTAGGAGGGAAGCTGGGGGTGGATCATTGCGGTGTGAAGAACGTGCTTGGGTTGTTCCAAGACCCACAAGCGGTATTCATTGATACGGACTTCTTACTAAGTCTTCCGCAGCGACAAGTGACCAATGGCTTTGCGGAGGTGTTAAAGCACGGCTTGATCAGAGATAAAGGCTATTGGGATGATCTGCTATCGTTTGACCCTATGATGAATGGAGAAGCGAAGCCATTCGAAGCCATCATCAAGCGATCGGTGCAGATCAAAAAGCAGGTGGTAGAAGAAGACTTTAGAGAAGGCGGGGTACGAAAGATCCTCAATTTCGGACATACCATCGGTCATGCTATAGAAAGTTATTCTTTAGCCCATGATGCGGATCCTTTACTACATGGTGAGGCTATTGCATTGGGCATGCGGGCAGAGCTGGATTTGTCGGTAAAACGATTAGGCTGTGACCCACAAGAGGCGAATGTGGTAAAGCAAAGACTGGCGGCACTATATCCAGCTTATGCGCTTTCTTCAGATGCTATAGGTGAGCTCATGCGTTATATGCGCAACGACAAGAAAAATGCGGGCGATGAGATTCGGTTCAGCATTTTGAATGCCATTGGAGATTGCGCCTATGATATAGCCATAGGAGAGGAGGAGATAAAAGCGGCAATTGCCCCTTTAATAACTGAATAAAACAAGTAGGGGCGACCCTTGTGGTCGCCCTTTTTATTGTTGATACAATTTTTTGAATAAAACGAGATGCTTCTCATGCAAGACGTCTCACGTCTCACGTCTCAAATCTCATGTCTATAAATCAAGCAAACTGCTTCTGCCATTCCAACATACCGCCTTCAAGATTACGCACCTTGGCAAATCCTGCTTTTGCTAGAATCTCTTTAGCCGCCGCACTCCGCGCACCAGAGCGACAGTGTACTACGATCTCAAGATCTTTATAGTCTTCCAGATCTTCCAAAACTTGCGGTAATTGCCCCAAAGGAATCAATTCCGCACCAATATTGAAATCTTCGTATTCCGCTTCTTCGCGAACATCGATCACGAACAATTCCTCTTCCTTATCTAAGCGTTCTTTCAGCTCTTTAACGTTAATGTCTTTCATCTGTAACAGTGGTTGTTGTTTAGAGCATTTACCCTCTTGTTTAAAGCAGCTGCTCTTCAATTGCACAAATAATATGAAAGAATATAAGCCATTTCACGTCAGCACGAAGTCTTACGTCTTATGTCTTACATCTTATGTCTTTATTACTCCTTAACGAACTTCGCCTGCCCTTTGTTCTGCCCATTTTGTGTTAGGCGAACAATGTACAAACCAGCCGCGAGATCAGAAATATCCAATACTGTTTGATCAAGTGGGGTACTATAAGCTAACCTGCCCAAAGCATCATAAAACCAAGCCGTTGTATCATTAGATAAATTACTACTATTGCCACTAGTATCTAAAGCCCTAATGTAAAGCTGATCGGTAGCCGGATTAGGATACAACACAATATCCTCCCCATAAGTAAAGTGCTCTTCAATACCCACATTCACATCATCCGGCAAGCTATTACCGAAAACAGGACGCATCATAACCGAACCGGGGAAAATGCTCTCCTCCCAATTACCCGCATAGTTGATGTAGAAGTACTCTGTCGAGTTTTCATTAGAATCAAAACCAAAGTTGAGCCAGTCGTTAGCTTCTTGGGTAACACCAATGTATAAAGTATCACCCGCATTAACCGCCAAAGGCGTATCAAAAGCGTAAGTCCAGAAACCATTCACCTGCCCTAAGTAGTTAGGCGTATTATCACTCTGCTCATAGATCAACTCACCTTCGTTCGTGCCAGCAGAGATATTCTTCCAAACCTTCAAGCTGAATTCATTCCCGCTCACATTACTATTCTGATTCACGAAGCAGATTTGCAAAGCATTGAGGTGGTCATCTTGGTTCACAATGTATTGGTAAGCCATTTCCGCACCAATGCCATATAAACCATAAGCCTTTTCAGCAGTACCATCATCATAAGCAAAGCTGTTGAAAAAGGTTTGGTATTGATAAACAGTATCATTATTAGCATTCAGATCAGAACCTGCCCCTTCAACAGAAAGCACCCATTGGTTCTCGAAAATCACACTATCCTTTTGATCCAAAGCATTATCAATGATGAAGTCGTTCAAAGCCGTTTTCACATCATTATCAATGAAGACCACACTGGTACTCACTTCGCCATCGATCGCACCTAAAACATCCGCGATACCCGCATCATAGCTATACACGATATCACCAGAACAAACTTCAGTGATCTTATGGCTCAAACTACGGTTGGTGGTAACATCAAAATTATTGCGCACCTGAATGGGCACATCAGCAGCATCCGCTACTTCCGTATCCACATCATTATAGAATTGCGACCAGGGCATTTGCGTATACCGCTTCAACATATCAGGAGCGTTCTTAGAAAAGCCCACATCCTGCACATTCGGGTAATTACCCACTTCATCATCCAAAATCACATAGTCAATATTCCAATGGTCATTACTACCCGAAATAGTCGCCTTATTTCTAAAGCGGAACTGTAAACCGTCGAAAGCCAATGTATCCGTAACAATGGTTAAAGTCGTATCAATAAAAGGTGTTTCCGCCTGATCCGAAGTATAACCATCTACCCCGAAGATCGAGAACCATTGTCCACTCGGACCCTTTACTTCCACAAATAGGCTATCCCCCGGATTCGGGTAATCGCCATAACCTTGTGGTTGGTACTGGAATTTCAAGTACAAGAAGCTGGTTTCAAAGATGTCGATCTCTCCCGCACAAAACGGACGAGAGGTCAAGCGATCCGCTTCCCCGTCGATCAGAATCGTACCGGCTGTGGATTCAGCAGCTTCATAGGGTAGCCCATACTGGTTCAAACCATCCAAAGTAGCTACACCAACAGTAGGGGCATTCCAAGCATAATTATCATTGATCAATGCCAAGTCATCACTCCAGATCAAAGGGTCAGGGTAGTGGTCGGCAGTAGAGAAGTCCTCGATCAAAGGGAAGTTCAAAGTGATCTCTTCCTTGATCTCGAAGATGTAGTATGCTCTACAAGCCGTCTCCGCATCTTGCGCACGTAAGTAGTAAGTGCCAGCAGCTAAAAACAATTCATTAACAACCCCCGCTTCAAATTCGCCTTGCTGATCACCAGCTTGGTCATACACTCTATACTGACGCAATAGCGGACCTAAGAAAGCCTTACT
The DNA here is from genome assembly GCA_020631675.1 of Bacteroidota bacterium. Lineage (GTDB taxonomy): Bacteria > Bacteroidota > Bacteroidia > Chitinophagales > UBA2359 > JAHDGT01. The sequence goes on along the minus strand of JAHDGT010000068.1, from coordinate 7,698 downwards.
AATACGTCCATTCTCCGAACAGAAAACCGGCTCCACGAACCAATTATCACGAGGAATGGCTTCTGTCTCCGCATTATCCAACTCCACACCCGTTTCATAGATCGTGCCTTCCGCATCGATCAACATCATGAAGTAAGCACCCGCTAACAAATTGTCAAAATCGAAGGTTTCATCCGTAGTAGCGCTATAGATCAGATCCCCGTCCTGATAGACATCATAAGGTGGTATGGCCCCATTGATCTGCATGCTGAAACCGCCATCGGCTTCTTTACAAGTAGGAGGCGTCATACTAGATACCGCGAAAGCCGTAGGCGTAGCACAAAGCTTAGGGAAGTTGCGCTTAAAACCTTTCTCACCGCTCCCTTCTGCTTCTTCAAGAGCTTGAATCACTGCCGGAGAAGATTCCAGTACAGGATTGCCTTTCAGCGGGAAAATAGCTTCTTGAGCAAAAGCAATAGACGTACTACAACCCAAGCAAAGTGAAAGAAGTATAGCGAGAGAAAATAAAGTCGATTGGAATCTCATACCGAATTGGGAGATGTTATAGATGGATAAAGGTGTTTAACCACCTTGTAAAGACGAGTTAACACAATAAAGACACCCAAAGCTCGTACTTAGATGCCTCAACTTAATGTTAACCGTCGTTAAAAACATTTATTGTATGAAAGCAGACAAGAATAATACCTTATTACTATTCTCCTTCCGCTGCTTTCTTTTCTTTGAGTTTTTCAAGTGCTTTCAAGGGGTCAACCGTAGGTGTTTTCTCCTTTTCTTCGGCCGCGCTCGGCTGCTCAATAACTTCCTTTTCGGTCGACTCTTTCGCAGGGGGAGTCACTTCAGGGGCATCTTTTTTAGCAGGAGCGGTTTTAGGCTCAGGCACAGGGATCTCGATCTCCTCCTCTTCAATAATGTAATCATCCTTGTTCGGGTTTTCCTTCAAGAACAGATCCATTGGTTCTCCCATCATCATGGTCGCCTCTTCGATCGCTTCAGGTACTTGCTGATAAACCAAAGCATGTTCTCGATCCGTCACATCAGGATCAACCACTACCACCCCCTCATTCAAACCATAAGAAACGATCATGATCTTCGCTTGCGCATAAGTCAGATCCACCAACTGAGGCACGGGTACCAAACCACCACCGCCATTACCCAATACTAAGATAACAGCCGTTCCTTTGGTCACTTCCGTACCCGCCTCTAAAGGCTGTCCGTCCAGCTTTACGCCTAATACCGCATTACGAGCCGGATCATCAATATACTCCGTGTCCTTTACATCTAAACCAATACTTTCCAACTGCGCCTGCGCATTCCGCAAAGTCGCGAACTTAATGTCCGGCATCTTCACCTTAGGCGGGTTATTCGTATTGAGTGTCAAGTAAATACGGCGGTTCACCTTCACCTTCAAACCAGGAGCAGGGTGTTGGTCAACGATCGCTCCCGGAGGTGTATCCTTCACATAAGTAGAATCCATCACCTCGTAGCGTAAATTCTGCCGCGCCAGCTGTTGCTTCACCTCATTAATATCAAAGCCCTTCAGGTCAGGCACAATGATACTCTCCCCATGATGCGTATACGCATCCAGTAATTTGAACGCCGCCAGCAATAGCACCCCCGATAAAAGGAACATCGCCAACAGATTCAACCAAAAGGTTTTGCTAAAGAAAAAAGACAACAAATGTCGCATAAACAAACGCCTACTCGAAAGGTGATAAGTGGCTTTAAATAAGTATAAACTACAAAGCCGGCACAAAAGTAATGATTTACAGTGGTATGGGCTGAGGTAGCTTAAAGTTTTTAGTCCAAGCACTTAAGGTCGAGAAAATAACTTTAAACTACCTCACTTTATCTATATAAAGCTAGCTGTAGATTTGGTTCATATTCATTTGGGCACATACCCGCATCCAAAATGTGCTAATGCAGCCTGTTATTTAGCTCATACTTTTGATTTTAATGGCACATACCCGCAATAAAAAGCTGACGGAATTAATCATCTAAATAATCGGTATTCAGCACGATTCTTATGTCTTGAGTCTTATGTCTTACGTCTGAAAGCGTCAGCTTTCCATTTCGGGTACCGGGCTTTCCGCTAAAATTCACCCGCCGCCTGCTGCTGTTTGGCAGGCGTACAAAGAGCTTCACAAGGTCGCTTTCGTACGCCGCCAAACAGGGCGCATTCGTCGGGTTCATTACCGCTGCAATCCCTTGTGCGGAAAAAAATCGCTTTTAGTCGGGAAAAACCACCTGCTCATACACTCTTAAAGATATACTCGCTCTTATATCAGTACTTGATATGTACGGATAATCACCGTACATTGCGATTATTGAATGACAGCACATCATATTAAAATGAAAAAGCCAGAAATGACAAGATTTGATGCTCGTTTAACCAAAGAGCAAAAAGAACTCTTTGAATACGCTTCAAGTTTAGGAGGGTATAAGAGTCTGTCTGAGTTTGTAATTCAATCCGTTCAAGAAAAAGCAAAAAAAATCGTAGAAGAGCATCAAGCGATTCTACGCTCTAAAGCCGACCAAGAACTGTTTTTTGATGCATTATTAAATCCACCCTTACCCAATCCCGCATTAAAAAACGCATTTCAGGAATATCAAAAAGGACTTCCCGATGATGCAACTTAATACAGTCCCATTGCATAGCTCGCATAAAAAAACTGCTTTTAAATGCGGAATTTCTCTATTAGATAACTATCTGCACAAACAGGCAAAACAAGACGTCAAAAGAAAGCTGGCAGCTTGCTTTGTATTAATAAATGAAGGAAAAGAGATCATTGGTTATTACACCTTATCCAATCTTAGTGTTGTACAACAGAATATACCTGAAGTATATGCAAAAAAATATCCGTCATCTTACACCAAATTACCGGTTACACTTTTAGGACGATTAGCTGTAGATGAACGATATAAAGGGAAAGGAATGGGACAATACCTCTTAATAGATGCATTGTTGAGAAGCTTTGCTGCTAGTGCTTCCATAGGTTCTATTGCCGTAGTTACTGATCCCATAAATGAATCCGCTCGATCATTTTACACTAAATTTGGCTTCATCAGTTTGATCAATAGCAACAGAATGTTTCTGCCCATGAAAACCATTGAGCAACTTTTAAGACAAAAACCATGAAAACCACTCTACACAACATCGTCATTTTAGCAGAAAACTACCCTGCTTTGGTAGAATGGTATAAAAAAGTATTTCATTTAGATGTGCTATTAGAAGAAGCGTCGAGTTATCACTATACCGAATTAGGGCAAGATAAAAAGGTGATCGTCGGACTAACACCCGCCAAAGAAGTAGAACACACCCCAACACCCAAAAGAAATAATAGTGCCCTATTGCAAGTCAGTACTTCCGACATAGCAGCGGTTAACCAAAATGTAGCCACCTACGGAGGAGAGGTCATCTTCGGACCCCGCAAAGACGAAGAATACGATTTCCAATACGGTGCCATCCGCGATATAGAAGGCAATGAAATATGGCTCGTAGAGGCTTGATTCATCGCGCCTCCCGTCGAGCAGATAAAATCGGAATAAAGCTCAAAAAAGGGCATGAAAAACACGATTCATCGGACCTCCTGCCGAGCAGATAAAAACTATATAAAGCCCCACATCCCTTAAAATCAGTACTATCTCCCAAGCAACCCTAAAAGACAAAGCATTCGTTTCAATGAAGTACCATGCACCTAAACTATGAAACGACTGTTGATTATTGTGTGTTTGCTCTCAGGGCTATCTTCTATCCTCCATGCCCAAAACACTAAAATGTCCAACTTGAATGTTGCGCTTCTAAGCGAGGGCTTCCGTCATGTCGGACTAAATGTGGGTATAGATTTCACCCTTAAAGAATGGGACAAGCGCAAACAGAAAAAAACAAAAGAAATCATTAAAAAACGGCGACTATTACTCAGTCCCCAAGTCGGATTTTATCAGCACAAACAGAATCATACCGCACTTCTAACTTCCGTTGAATTAGGGTATTTGAGACAGCGTAAAAATCGCCCTTGGAGCCATTTATGGGCAATAGGCTTTGGCGCATTCACACAGTTCAATAGCGGTACGACCTATGTGGTGCAAGAAGATGGCAGTATAGTGGCACAACAGTTGGCGTCTCGCACTTATACACTCCCAAGTATGAGCTACGCTGTAGCTTATGATATGAGCAGTAAAATCACCTGTTATGCCAAATCCACATTAGGGTACAAAATGGCTTTCAATACCTTTTTCAGTATAGTGCCGCTCTTGGAAGTAGGCGCTAAAATCCATTTCAAAAATAGGTAAGCTTAAAAATCACGCTCCAGAGTCCCAAAGGGACGAAATATCAAAGCGATGGATGTGAGTCCATCGACTATAGGGGCATAGGCTATAATCCCATTAATGTCTATGGATTGGTATAAGCTAAACATTCACGAATAAACAAAGCAATAGTTATGAGCACTAAACAATTACTGTTCTTGTTTTTCACAGCTGGTCTATTATTACTGTTCTCTTGTGAGCCTTTAACACAAAATGAGGATGGCTTAGAAGAAACCTTCTACCTAAGAAATAATGGAAGTGATATGCCGGTCTTCATGCGGGGCAATGAAACATCTGATGTCATTGTGGTTCTTTTGCATGGTGGCCCGGGTGACTCCAGCACAGCATATATGCGGAGAGCATTTGCCCAACAACTGCACCAATACTATACTTTCGCCTATTGGGATCAAAGACAACAAGGTAATTCACATGGTCATATAGATACCGATGAAGTCGATTTAGACATCATAGTAGAAGATCTGTTTCATGTGGTTCAAGCGTTAAAAACCCGCTATGGCTCAGATAAACGGATTTACCTTATGGGGCATAGTTGGGGAGGTACAGTAGGAACTGCTTTCTTGCAAACAGCCAATTATCAAGAAGAGATTGCTGGATTTATTGAGATCAGCGGAGGTTATGATTTTCCGACCATAAACATCGAAACAGTTAAAATGATGCGAGAGATCGGACAAGTAGAGATAGATGCTGGAAGAAATGTAGAAAGATGGCAAGAAATCATAGACTACATCAATACACTGAACATGGAAGAGCTACTTAGTATTGATGAGTCCTTGCAACTTAACAGTTATGCAGGAGATATTAGAAGGGAAGAATTATTAGATGATCTCTACATTATTCCCACCGAAAGAGATTTTGAAGATGTGAACGTTCCGGTGAGTCATCAAACGACTGTTATGATGAACGGTATCTCTATTTTTCTACAAAAAGAGCTGATCAATAAGGTGTTGACAACCTCATTAACTGCCAATCTGGATAAAATCAATGTACCTACGCTATTAATATGGGGCAAATATGACTTCAAGGTACCACCGAAACTAGGAGAGATTGCTTTGGAACAATTAGGAAGTACAGACAAAACTTTGAAAATTTATGAACATGCCGCACATAACCCAATGACCTACGATACCGACCGCTTTGTAGATGATGTGGTCATGTTTATTGGGGAGTAGTGGCTTAAGTTTACAAAATCATCATTACATTACCAGTTCAACTATTGAACGTGAACAGAACTATTGGTGGTAATGGTGAATGCACTTAAACAAACTGCTCTATTAATTGATGATGAAATAGGAGGGCTCAATAACCTGTCTTATTTATTAGAAGCCTATTGTACGAATGAAATTGAGATCATTGGTAAAAGTCAATCCCCTGTTTCCGGTATTGAGTTGATCAACAGATTGAAGCCAGATATCCTCTTTTTGGATATTAAAATGCCGAGGATGGATGGCTTCCAACTGTTAGAGCAAATAGAGGAAAGAAACTTCTTTCTGATTTTTACTACTGCACATAGTGAATACGGTATCAGAGCATTAAAAGCCAGTGCGATAGATTATTTATTGAAACCTATTGATCCGATAGAGCTAAAATCGGCAGTACGTAAAGTTCAACTTTTGTCAAAAGAGGAGCAAAGTGGGCATAACAATAGACTGAGTAAGAATGCTATAAATATCTTGATGAATAATTTAGATGCAAGGAAGTACCCTCAACAGATATTGATTCCCTATAAAGATGGAATGAAGATGATTGATGTGAGCGCTATTATTTGCATATCAGCGGATATCAACTACTCTGTAATAGAGATGAAAGGGGACATTCGTTACATTGTGGCCAAAACACTAAAGACCTATGAGGATCTTTTTGACGAAAAGCAATTTCTGCGAATTCATAAATCGCATCTTGTCAATATAAACTATGTTGAAGAGATCACTAAACAAACGCAATATCATCTACGCTTAACAAATGGGCAAGAGTTACCTATAGCTAGAAGACGTTTTAGAATGGTAAAAGAAAAGCTCTTAAAAAGATGAGATATCTTCTTTTGATATTATTCCTAGTATGCAAGCCTTTGTTAAATACACAGGCACAAACAAGTACTAAGTTATCCTCAACTGAGGAGGGAACTATGCTTGAACATCGTAACGTATTACAGTCTGATAAAGAAACCGCCAAGCAGGATATTGAATTTCAATATAGACTTGATAATGGGGATTGGCAGACCATTCAAGCTAAAGACCTGCCATTGAAAGATTTAGAAGGTGGAGCACATAGCATACAATTCAGAGCAGGGAATACTGAGAATTGGACAGAATCTTCAGATATTACATTAAAAGTCAGTCCTCCTTTTTACAATATGTTTTGGTTCTATGTGCTCTGTGTATACGGTATGGGCGGATTGTTGGGTATTGCATACGGATTAATAAAGAACAAAGCTGCCTATGATTCAAAATTGGCGACTGAACGCAAGATCAATCATTTAGAACAACGTGCCTTATCGGCATCTATGAACCCCCATTTCATCTTCAACGCACTAAATTCAGTACATGAATTAACAAGGAAGGGAAGTCAAATGGATGTAGATTACTATTTCGCTCAATTCGGTAAGTTGATCCGGGCTAATTTGGAGGCATCTACCAAGGAGTCCATCTTATTGTATGAAGAAATTGACCGCTTGAGAATCTATTTGAATTTAGAGAAATTACGTTTTAAAGAACAGTTCGAGTGGGAGATCGATATTCCATTTGAACTGGATACGGAGTACATCAGTATTCCGAGTATGATCATACAGCCCTACGTGGAAAACGCTATTTGGCATGGCATACGCCCTAAAGGAAAAGGAAAAGTAAGTATAAAGCTAATCGAGGAGGATAGGGTTTTACGGATACTTATCATTGATGATGGTATTGGTATTCACGAAAGCCTATTATTCAAGAGTATGAAAAACCAACATAAGAGCATAGGTCAGAAAGTAACTGCTGAAAGAATCAGACTGTTTGGTTTAGTACATGGAAAAGAAGGAAAAGTGAACATTACTTCTTCAGATGATAAAGGGACCCAAGTGGAAATCATTTTACCCTTGCTTGTGCCAGATGCTTAATTTTTTACCGATTAATCACTTAATTCAACCGCACAATAATCTCAGTTTAGTCCGTCAATGTTCCCGCACTATATTTGGCTCAACGTTAAAATCGTTGGCTTATCAGGCTTTTAATTTATTGGCGGGTGCGAGCAAACTTGTTCGCACCTGAATGTAGATATAGTAGGGCGAATTGACGATTTCCCGCGCGAGGGATAGGAGTGGAAATGAGGGGGCTAAAGAGTGCACTGAGCGGCGGCATAAAAAGGCGGCCCAGAGGTAGCCATTTTTATGCCTGC